>CAXTFS010000006.1:0-10402 GCA_964243395.1 uncultured Acidobacteriaceae bacterium
CCAGGGTAGCGTTCGCCGTGGTGGAGGGATAGATGCGGCCGCGTGTGGCCAGGATCTGTGAGGAGGTCTGGACGGCCTGGGCAAAGTCGCCGCGCATTTCGGTGAGGGCGGCGAGGAACAGATTGCCAAAGCTGTGTCCCTGCAGACCACCGGTGGAAAAGCGGTGCTGAAACAGCTGGCTGAGCAGGTGTTCATCTTCCGAGAGCGCCACCATGCAGTTGCGCACGTCGCCCGGAGCCAGAATGTTGAGGTCTTCGCGAAGCCTGCCGGAGGAGCCGCCATCGTCCGTTACGGTAACGACCGCGGAGAGTTCACCGATCAGTGCCGGTCCGCGCGGGGCCAGCGCCACGGAGGCAGTTGAGCCGGGAAAGACCCGCCGCTCCGGCGCGGGCACAAAGCGCTTAAGCCCGCGGAGCAGGGTGGAAAGGCCCGTGCCTCCGCCGATGGCAACGACTCTCAAGGGCCGGGACTGGTCTACGACAACACTCATGCGGGTGCGCACGCAGGCTCGGCAGGGCCGAACCGCGTACGTTTAGCTCTCCGGGTACAGCAGATCGGTAAAGCGCGGGTCCTCCGCCATGTTGCCGAAGTCGGAATCACTGCGGGCCTGGATGCGGTACTGCGGATTCAGGCGAATCGCTTCTTCCAGATGCTGCAGGCACTCATGCGTGGAACCCGTCATGCTTGCGAGCAGGGCCAGGCCGTAGAAGGTGTAGTCGCAATCGTCACGGGCGAGCAGCAGATCGTTGAAGTGCGCGCGGGCATCGTCATACTGGCCGTCGTTCAGCAGGGAGATCGCGTAGTCATACCGCTCCTCGTGGGTCCGGAACTCGGTAGAACCGCGGTCCACCTGCGCCACACAGGCAGCGATGTACATGCGGATGCGATCGGCGAGGTCGTGCGGTGCGCCTTCGAGCATCTGGTGAAACGCCGTGTGCGCCTCGGTGTACTTGCCGGAGCCCATCAACGTGATCGCCTTCTCGTATAGCTCGAGCAGGCTCTTGCGTCCGTGGTCTTCCGCAGGGGAAGGGGTACCCGCCAGTGTGCGCGGCATGCGATGCAGCTTGCCGGAGCGTTCCTCCGATTTGCCGTTGCGGGGAGGAGGCGTGGACAGGGTTTGCGTAATGGGGTGTGCCGACTTCGTGGCCATGATCGTCTCGCGTACATTCCGCAACAAAATTGTTGCGAGGTTAGGGTTGACTGGATGAGGCTGTCTCGGAGTTATAAGGGGTGCGGCCCCTCGCGGTCAATGCCCCGCCTTCGGTATAGGTTCGGCGCCGTCCGCGGCGGCGGGAAACGCACTTATTTCACCACCCCGCGATAGAGCACGGGGTTCAGTGTGGGATCGTTATACATCTTCAGCTGACAATAAAGTTTGAATCGGCGGTCGCCCGCCAGCACGTCCGCCCAGAGTGCGTCCAGGCAGCCAACCAGATCGGAGCGCTGGGCCGAAAGGATGTCCAACCGGGCCCGGTTGCGGGCTACGTGATCCGCATCAACACCGGAACGGGTGATCTGCTCCGCGGTGTGGAAGAGCTTGAGCGCGAGGATGGACAGACGATCGATGATCAACCCCGGCGTCTCCGAGTGCAACGGGGCTCGATCGTTCTGCGCCACGGCGTTGAACAGGAGCAGGTCAACACGCTCGGCAAGATCGTTGCGACATTGATTGACTTTGTCGATTGCGTGCTTTACCGCGGCAATGGTTGTGTCGGTCGCTGCGGGGTCGCGCGCGGCGTCTTCCCAGTGCCACAGATCGAAGTTGCTCCGGTGCTGGTCGAGAACCAGGGCGTCGAGTTGCCAGTCCCCGACAGGTGCCGCGGCGCTCGCGTGGTGCCATGCCTCCGTGGCACGGTCATGTAGATCCGCAATCCGGGTGGCGCGGAGTAGCTCAGAATGGCCCATAGGAGGTCTGCAAGCAGCATAGCGAGGCCGTCGAGGGACTGCAATGCGCCGGTGCCCGGGAGCCCGGACGCACAGGCTCGCGAACGGGTTTGCCGTGGTCTGTCGTTCAAGGCGACACTGAGGGGACGGCTGGGCCGTGGGGAGTTCGTGCGCACGATGGCTGAGTCGGCGGTACGCCGTGTCTTGATCTACCGGTTAGGGAGCCTTGGGGACATGCTCGTGGCCCTGCCCGCTCTGCACCTGATTGCGCGGGCCTTTCCGGATGCCGAGCGCCGCATGCTCACCAATGTTCCCGTACATGCCAAGGCACCCGCCGCCGCGGCCGTGCTGGAGGGCACCGGGCTGGTCGACGGCTACTTTCGCTACCCGGTGGGGACAAGGGCGCCCTTGACGCTGCTGCGGCTGCTGCGCGACTTGCGGCGCTGGCGTCCGGAGGTGGTGGTGTATCTCACGGCAGCGCGCGGCGTTGCGGTCGCCCGGCGGGATCAGCGGTTTTTCCGGGCGTGTGGCGCCAGGCGGGTGGTTGGCGTGCCTCTTCTTGAGGCCATGCAGGGGAACTTCTTCGGCGAGGACCCCCAATCGCCGGCAGCGAAGGAGCGACTGTTTGCCGGCGAGCTCGAACCGGAGGCGCACCGCCTGACCCGCAACCTCGGCGAGTTGGGCGAGGGGCAGGTTGAAGAACTGGCGAACTGGTCGCTGCACCTCGGCACGGCGGAGCACGAGCGCGCGATGGCAGCGATCGGTGCCGTTGCGTTGGGGAGCAAGCCTCTCGCGGTAAGCGTTGGCACCAAGGTGCAGTCGAAGGACTGGGGACGAGGGAACTGGCGCGCCCTGCTGGACCGGCTTGCGCCGACCGTGCCGGGCCGTGCATTGCTGCTGCTGGGCGCCCCCGAAGAAGCCGAGGTAAGCGCCTTTGCGGCGGAGAACTGGCAGCGGAACGGCGGCGGTACTGTGGTCAACCTGTGCGGCCAGCTGTCACCCCGGGAGAGCGCTGCGGCCATCGCGCAGTCAGCGATGTTTCTTGGGCACGATAGCGGGCCCATGCACCTGGCAGCCTCAGTGGGGACGCCCGTGGTGGCGATCTTTGCCGCGCGCAACATTCCGCGCCAGTGGTTTCCAGCGGGGGATCGCAACCGGGTTCTGTACCGTCGTGTGGAGTGCTGGGGATGCGGGCTGGAGACCTGTATCGAACAGCAAAAGAAATGCCTCGCCGGGATCACGGTAGACGAGGTGCTGAGCGCGGCGCGCGCCCTGCTGGCGGACGAAGAGCAGCTGCTGCTGTCGCGGGGCTAATCCGAGCTTGCCGATGCGATGCGGCTGCATCTCCTCGCGCGAGGAGATGCGATGATGGTGCGGAGATAAAGGGTTATGTTGCCTGAGCTTCATGCAGTACTGGGTCTGCTCGCGGGAGGCTTCGGCCGTTTGCGGGTGCTTGTAGTCGGCGATTTGATGCTTGACCGTTACATCCTGGGTGAGGTCGATCGTATTTCGCCTGAGGCGCCGGTACCGGTGTTGCGGCATGCGCAACGCTTTGAGCGTCCCGGCGGTGCGGCAAACGTTGCGATGAACCTTGCAGGACTTGGCTGCCAGACGTTGCTGGCCGGGTTCTGGGGCGACGACAGCGAACGCCGGGAGCTGGAGGCGTTGTTGTCCGCCGCCGAGGTAGACACCGTAGGGGTTGTAACCACGCCGTTGCCGACGGTTTCCAAGACACGCATCATCGGGCGCACGCAGCAATTGTTGCGTCTCGATATTGAAAGCGCCGAGCGGCCGTCCGCGGAAGACGTCAGCCGGTTGACCAATAGCGCCGAAGCTCTGGTGAGCAAGGTGCATGCGGTCGTGCTTTCCGACTATGCCAAGGGCGCGCTCCGGCCGGAGCTTTGTGAGCGTGTGATTCGCGCTGCCAGACGCTCCGGCATACCCGTGCTCGCGGATCCGAAGACGCCGGACCTGAGCAAGTACTCCGGCGCGACCGCGGTGTGCCCGAATCTGCAGGAACTCTCCGTCGCCACGGGCGTGCCGGCGTATGACACGGACGCGTTGCTGGCGGCCGGTGAGGCACAGCGGCGCGAGCACGAGATCCAGCTGCTGACCGTGACAATGAGCGAGAAGGGCATTCGGCTGCTCTCGGACGAGGGCGTCTTCCATTCGCCCGCACGCACACGCGAGGTCTTCGATGTCTCCGGTGCGGGCGACACGGTCATCGCGACCATGGCCGCAGCGCTTGCAGCCGGCCTGCAGCCGCAGACCGCGGTCGAACTGGCAAACCTTGCGGCGGGCATCGTGGTCGGCAAGATCGGTACCATCCCCATCACGCACCATGAGCTCACCGCCGTGCTGACACCCTCAACGGGCATCAGCGACAGCGAGAAGATCCTTGACCGGGAACGGCTCGCGGCGCGGGTACGCGAGTGGCGCGCAGCGGGTGAGACCGTTGTGTTCACCAACGGCTGCTTCGATCTGCTGCATGTGGGGCATGTGACATTGCTGGAAGACTGCCGTCGTTTTGGATCCAAGGTGGTGCTGGGGTTGAACACGGATGCCAGCGTGCGCCGGCTGAAGGGAGCCGCACGACCCGTGGTGGGTGAGGGTGACCGCGCCCGCGTGATGGCAGCCCTTGGCGCCGTGGATGCTGTCACGCTCTTTGACGAAGACACCCCACTGGAATTGATCCGGGTGTTGACGCCGGATGTGCTGGTCAAAGGTGGCGATTACACCCTCGAAACCGTTGTCGGGCACAGGGAAGTGATGGCGGCCGGCGGTCGCGTGGAGATCGTACCGATCGTGGAGGGCTTTTCCACCACAAGCATCGTGCGCAAGCTGCAAGGGGCCTGAGCGCCTCAAAACTTCAACAGGACGAAGAGGAGCACGAGGCTCAATGGACAGCAGGAACGATGGGCGAAGGCCTGAGCTGCTTTGCATCAGCACCTACGAAAAGGGGCAGGCCTTTCTGCGCGAGGCTGCGCGCCTCGGCTGCGTGGTCACGCTGCTCACCACGCATAAGCTGCGCGATGCCGACTGGCCGAAGGACGTGCTCTCCGGCTTTGAGACGATGCCGGAGGACCTGTCGCCCGAAGCTGCCCTGCCCTTCGTGACGCGGCTGGCAAAACATCGGCGCTTTGAGCGCATTGTCGCGCTGGATGAGTTCGATCTGGACACCGCGGCGCTGGTGCGTGAACACCTGCGTGTGCCGGGGATGCAGCGTAGTACCGTGCGACCCTTTCGTGACAAACTGGCGATGCGCGAGACCGCCCGGGCCGGCGGCGTGGCTGTACCGGAGTTCTCTGGTGTCGCCAACCATGATGATCTGTGGGCCTTTCTGCAACGCACCGGAGGGCCGTGGCTGCTGAAGCCGCGGGAGAGCGCCTCGGCGATCGGCATCCAGAAGTTCTCCGACCCGAACGCTGTCTGGCCGATGCTCGAGACGCTGGGCGATGCCGCGAGCCAGCACCTGGTTGAATGCTTCGTGCCTGGCGAGATCTTCCATGTGGAAGGGGTAAGCTGGCACGGCGAGCTTTTGTTCGCGCTGGCGCACAAGTACGGCCAACCGCCCTTTGAAACGATGCATGCAGGCGGCGTATTTTCAACGCGCACCCTGGAGCGCGACAGCGTGGAAGCTGCGGAGCTGCTCGCGATCCATAGCGCCACGCTGCGTGGCCTGGGCATGACGAGCGGGCCGACGCACAGCGAGTTCATCCGCGCGCATGCCGACGGCAAGTTTTACTTTCTCGAGACCGCGGCCCGGGTTGGTGGCGCGTATATTGCCGAGGTGGTCGAAGCGGCCAGCGGGGTGAACCCGTGGGTGGAATGGGCGCGCATCGAAGCAGCGCAGGCGTTTGGCGTGCCCTATGCGCTGCCGCCACTGCGTGAGGAGTACGCGGGCAGCGTGATCTGTCTGGCGCGGCAGGAAGCGCCTGATACGGCCTCCTATGACGCACCGGAGGTCGTGTACCGGCTGAACAAGCATCACCATGCCGGCTTGATCGTGAAGTCACCCTCCGTGGAGCGTGTGCGCGGTCTGCTGGAGGACTACGGCCGGCGTTTTGTCACCGACTTCTATGCGCGGCTGGACGCGCCCGACAAGCCTACGTCGTAGAGCGTCGTGTGAAGCAAAGGCAAAGAGCTCCAGTCCGTTGGTCGGGCTGGAGCTCTTCGTTGTTACGCGTCCCTGATTGGCGTTAGAAGATGATCTTTCCCGCAAGCTGTACGTTGAACGGCTCGCCCGGTCCGATGCCGGGTGCACCGAAGAACGCGCCGATCGTCGAGCCGATGGTGGAGCCGGCAGTCGCCTGCGGTGCACCGACGGGTGAGAGGTTGAGATGGTTGAAGACGTTGAACATCTCCGCCCGTAATTGGAGGCTGACCTTCTCGGTGAGGGCTGTGGTTTTAAAGATGGATAGATCGAAATCTTCAAAGCCGGGGTTGAAGTACTGGTTGCGCCGCTGGTTGCCAAAGCTGCCCTGGGCGGGGTCGGCAAAGGCGGCGGAGTTGAACCAGGTGACACTGCCATCGACGACCTTGTGCGACACACCAGTGAAGGGATTCACGCCGGTGACGTCGGCACGGTCCGCATAGTCGCCGTTGCCGCTGGTGTTGCTGCTGGCGATCACCGAGAAGGGCGGCCCACCGTGCAACGAGACCAGTCCATTGAGCTCCCATCCGTTGGTCAGCCGCGCCGGACCGAAGTGGGTTCGTGGCAGAGCGTAGTTGAAGTACGCGGTAAAGGTATTGCGCGTGTCGAAGTCGCTGTTGCCATACTCGGCCGCAACGTCGAGGCTGTTCTGTGGCAGGTAGGGTACAAGGCCTGTCTCATAGTCCAGCGCGTGCGACCAGGTGTAGGTCGCCTGGCTGGTGAGGCCATGCCACGAGGCGCTGCGAATTACGGTCTGCAACGAGTTGTAGTTGGCATTCAGATCGCTCTGCAGCTGATTGACCGTACCCACATTCGGGAACTGCGAGAAGAAGGGGCGGCTGCACTGCTGATAGGAGAAGCCTGAGCCATCGCAGGACGCCAAGCTGGCTGGTCGCACGTCGGAGTGAACCAGGCCCGGGTGTGCCTCAATCCCGGTGCCCGCGGTGGCCGCTGTGAAGAACGCGCTGCCAACCGCAGCAGCGTTGATGTCGAGTACCTCTGTAAGGGCGCGGGAAAGGGTGCCGAGATAGCCGATCTGCAGCACAACGCCCTTGCCGAGACTCTGCTGCAGATTGAGGTTATAGCTGTAGGTGTAGGACGGCCGGTAATGCGGGTTCACCGAATACACATTGGTGACATTGGTGCCGGAGAGCGCGTCTGCGTTCGAGCCGAAGATCTGCTGGCCATCGACGATGGTGTATTGGCTGCGTGCCACGGTGCCGACCGGATCCGTGCCGCCTGGATTGTTGCCGATGCCCAGGGCGCCGCTGTCGGTTGTGCCGCGGAGGTTGAGCAAGGGCAGCAGGTAGATGGTGTCGAAGTAAACGCCGCCGCCGGCGCGCAGCACCGTGGTTGGCGACACCGCGTAGGACATACCCACACGCGGGCTGATGGCGCCCTTGTAGGGCTGGTAAAGGTTATCGACGTTGGACCCTTGGATCGCAAAGCCGCCACTGATCGTCGGATCGAAGCTGGTCAGGTCCTTCAGGCTGTCATGAACGGCCTGTGAGTAGTCGTAACGAAGACCGTAGTTCAGGTTCAGCTTCGGGCTGAGCTGCCAGGCATCCTGTGCGAACAGCGCAAAGGTGTTTTCAAACACTTGACGCTTCTGATTGCCTTCGACGATGGAGGAGTTCGAGACACAGCCCGCAAGAAAGTCAGCAAGCAGGTAGACGTTGCCATCGGTTTGAGGGTCGGCGGTGCCAACGTTCTTGGTTGCAAGACTGTTGCAAGCCGTCGATCCGCCGCCAACGTTCCATGGGCCCTGCGAACCATCGAAGGTGAAGCTGCCGCGCGCACCGGTCTGGTAGAAGTCGAAGATGCGCGCGTTGCGGTACTCACCGCCGAAGCGGAACTCGTGCTTGCCCACGGTGTAGGACACCGCATCGTTGATGTGGCCGGTGATGTCCTGGCGGCCGGAGGGCGCCGTTACGCCGATGGGGTCGAAGCCGCTGCTGCCGCCGGTCAAACCGGAGCCCGCTGCCGAGGCCGCGATGGTGATCTTGGGCGCGCCGGAGAGCGTGGGGTCGGTCACACCGGTGTTCAGGCCCAGGGCGACGGGGTCGTAGTCGTGCTGCGCGTCCGAGAAGACCTGATCGAAGTAGCTGACGCCAAGGAAGAGCTGGTTTGCGATACGTGGCGAGAAGATGTGGTTGTAGACCACCGAGTAGTTCTCGACGTGGATCGGCGCGACTTCAAAGTAGGGTGAGAGTTGTGAACTCGTTGGGGCCGTCTGGTTGCCGTCGGCGATGTAGCCGCGCAATGAGAGCGTGTTCGAAGCGTTGATGTTGTAGTCGATTTTGCCCAGCGTGTTGTAGCTGTGGCCGTTCTCGTTGCCGGTGTTGAAGTAGTTGTTCGACTGCGCCGGTCCGGTAAGTGCGTTGGACGGCCAGAGATTTCCGAGCAGGGCCGTGGAGACCGTGTTCACCGGGATGCCGTAAAAGTTGAGCACCGAAGTGGCTTCCGCCTGGTAGGCCGCCGAAGGCTCGGTCTTCGCCGCGCTGGCACCGATCACAAAGCCCTGGTGTTCAAAGGTAATGAAGTAGAAGAGCTTGTCCTTGATGAAGGGACCACCGAGCGAGAAGCCGTCATTAACGTTACGGGTTTCGTTCTTTTTTGCAGTCGGATTGAAGGGCGTATTGGACGCAAAGAATTCGTTGCGGTTGAAGTAGTACGCGGATCCATGGATTGCATTCGTACCGCTCTTGATGGAGAGGTTGGCCGTCCCGCCGGCATTGCGTCCGCCATCCGGCGTCCCCGTGGTGACAAAGGAAAACTGATCGATCGCATCCAGCGGCAGAACGATGCCCGCGATGCCCGAAACGCCGCCCTGGTTGACGGCCGGGATGTTCCACCAAAGATCGTTGTTATCCGTACCTTCAATCTGCCAGTTCACCTGGTTGGAGCGCGTTCCATTGACCGAAGCCGCACCGGCGCCGCCGCCAAGCGAATAGCCGCCAAAGCCTGGCGTGAACTGCAGCAACTGGGTGAAGTCACGGCCATTGCTCGGGACATCGTTGACGACCGTGGTGGGGATGTCTGTGGTCTGGGTGAAGGTCGTTGTGTCGAGCGCGAGTGCCGAGGCATCCACCTCCACCGTCGTCGCGGAAGTGGACACGTTGAGCTTCACGGGCAGGGTGTACACACTGCCTGCGGAAACAGTTACCTTTTCAATCTTTTCTACGCTGAATCCGGGAGCGGTGATGGTGAGGCTGTAGCTACCGACGGGAAGGTCCTGAAATGCGAACTCGCCGGCCGAGGAACTCGCGGCGGTGCGGGCTGCGTCGGTGCCGTCACTCCGGACGACAACTGAGGCGCCGGAGACGAAGGCGCCGCTGGCATCTTCAACTGTCCCGTTGATGCCACCGCGAAAACTTTGTGCGAACGCCGGCGCCGCGCTGAAGCAAAGCAAGGTCGCCAAAAACAGGTACAGCTCGACTGAACGCCTCTTGTACAGAAGGTACATGGTCAATCTCCAAACACAGATGTGCGAATCGTTCCCGACGGGAAAGAGTGAGGTAGGAACTAGCGAACAACGAGCGCCTTGCAATGGGCCGGCGAATCGAATGCAGAGTTCTGCCTGAGAGTTCACGTAGAAATCTCAGGAAAGTACACTTGGGTTGATTTCTCGAACTTTAGACCTCTTCCTAGGCAATGGCAAGCAATTTTGCACTGTGTGCCCGGCCCGGTCGTCTTTTGAGGGAAAAGGGATAGAGACAGTGCATGCCTGTGCCACGTAAAGAACCGAATCCCGCAAAGAACAAGGCTGCGTGTCCCCTATCCGCTGTGCATCCAACGAGGACCATGTGCTACGGCACATGGAAGTACGAACGGGGAGCAACCGCTTGAGCACTGAGTTGAAGGAACGAACAGGATTACCGCACCCCAGCCCCCTGATGCGGCGTGAGACGTGGCAGTCGCTGAATGGACAGTGGGATTTCTCCAACGGCAGAGAGCACACCTGGACCTTGCCCGCAGAGATCCGTTGGGACAGCACCATCACCGTGCCCTTCAGTCCCGAGACCAAGGCGAGCGGCATCGGCGACACCGGGTATTACAAGACCGTCTGTTATCGCCGCACCTGGGAGCAGCCTGCCCTGGCGGCTGGTCAACGCCTGCTTCTGCACTTCGAGGCGGTCGACTGGCGATCCAGTGTGTGGGTCAACGGCAAAGAAGTTTGCTCGCATGAGGGCGGCTACACGCCGTTTTCGGCCGACATCACCGATGTGCTCGTTGCGGGCGCAACACAAGAGGTTCTCGTTGTTGCGCAGGACGATCCTGCCGACCTCGCGAAGCCACGCGGTAAGCAGGACTGGAAGCTGGAACCGCACTCGATCTGGTACCCGCGAACCACAGGCATATGGC
>CAXTFS010000006.1:10412-12078 GCA_964243395.1 uncultured Acidobacteriaceae bacterium
CGCCGACTGCCACTACCCGCGGACGACCGGCATCTGGCAGACCGTGTGGCTGGAAACAGTGAACGCCTGCCGCATCGATTCGCTGCAATGGTCCAGCAGCCTGGATCACTGGGATATCGGCATCGAGGCGATCGTGCAGGGAGCCGGTTCGCCGGAGAACGAGGATCGTGAAGAGCCCAAGCAGCCGGAGCACAGTCTGCAGCTTACCGTTCGACTTACTGTCGGAGACCAGCTGCTGGCGCATGATACGTACGCTGTGATCGCGGGGGAGGTGCACCGGCGCATCGCGTTGTCTGATCCGGGGATTGATGACTATCGCAACACCTTGCTCTGGTCCCCGGCCTCACCGACGATCATCGAAGCAGAGCTGGAGCTGCGCTCAAGCAGCGGGGAGCTGCTGGACAAGGTCCAAAGCTATACGGCGATCCGTTCGCTGGCTGTGCAGGGCGATCGGTTCCTGCTGAACGGGCGCCCCTTGAATCTGCGAATGGTGCTGGATCAGGGCTACTGGCCCGACACGGGACTTACCGCGCCTGATGATGCAGCGCTGTTGAAGGACATCGACCTCATCAAGGGCATGGGATTCAATGGTGTGCGCATGCACCAGAAGATCGAGAGCTCGCGGTTCCTGTACCTGGCTGACCGCAAAGGTCTGCTGGTATGGGAAGAGATGCCCAGCGCCTATCGCTACACCTCGCGTTCGATTCGAAGGCTCACACGTGAGTGGATTGCCGTGTTGAAGCGGGACCGCAGTCATCCCTGCATCGTTGCGTGGGTGCCGTTCAACGAGAGTTGGGGTGTGCCGGATCTGCCCGAAAGCAGCGCGCAGCGGCACTACGTGCAAGCGCTGTATCACCTGACCAAGGCGGTTGATCCGAGCCGGCCAGTCGTTGGCAACGATGGCTGGGAGAGTGTCGCCACCGACATCATCGGGATCCATGACTATGATGATCAGCCGGCCCGCATCGGTGTCCGGTATGGCATTGAGGACATCGAATCCAAGCTGTTGCGGCGTGAACGACCAGGGGGACGGGCCCTGACCTTGACGGGCGAACATGCCCAAACGCGGCAGCCCATCATGCTGACGGAGTTTGGTGGCATCGCGTTTGGCGGAACGGACAAAGACGGTTGGGGCTATTCGCGATCGCAAACACCGGAACAGCTGATAGACCGTTATAGTGCGCTGCTGGACTGCGTGCGTACTCTGCCTGCCCTGGCCGGCTTCTGCTACACGCAGTTGACGGACACCTACCAGGAGGTCAACGGGTTGCTCTACGCGGACCGCACGCCCAAGGGGCCGATCCGTGCCATCGCTCTGGCGACCTCAGGTCTGGTGTCCGACTACGATCCGCAGGTGGAGTCCGCCTGGCGGGAGCACCTGATGCAGCAGTAACCTCAACAGATGCTGAGGGGAGAAGGCGGCCAGCAGGTCGCCTTTCTCTTTGCTCGGCAAGGCCTGTCAGCCGAGGTTTGGGAGTGCCGCATCAAGTTACAGGCGGATGAAGTCGATGACCGAAAAGGTGCGCGAAAGCTCCCGGGTTTGATCCGACCGACGCCGTTGTGAGTTCTGCCTATACAGCGCCTACCTGAAGGCGTACCGTGGTCCGCAAACCAGTGAGTAGTGACCGAAAGCAAGGCCATGCGCCGCCTGAGCAAAGTATTGCTT
>CAXTFS010000006.1:12088-24605 GCA_964243395.1 uncultured Acidobacteriaceae bacterium
TCGCTGGTGGTGTGCTCTACGGCTGGGTTGACAGGCGTGGACGCGAGGGGAACCTACGATGAGGCTGTTCGCGTACCGTTTGCCGGCGGCTTCGAGTTCGCTTGCGCTGCCCCGTTCCGTCGCGATCCGCGCTGCAATGATGCTTCTCTGTTGCTGCCTTGCGACAAGTTCTGCACAGGCGCGGGCTCAGGTACCGCCCCAAGCACAGACAGGCCCGGCGCAGCCCCAGGCAGAGACCAGACCCGTCGCGATCCAGGCAATTCCAAAGGAGTTCCTAAGCATTCCAGGTCCGCTGCGATCGTTTCTGCGCATCTCCGGCATCAGTCAGGAGGCTGCGCCCGCGGACGTGGTGCCGCTTCTGGCGCGGCAGGTATACCAGCAGGGATATGTCAACAAAGCGCCGACAGAGTTCCTGATCATCATCGAGCGCTATCTTATCCAGGCGCGGGAACTTCAGGTGCTCGCCGGCTCCGGCCAGACGATTCGCGTGCCGCGCTGCGAGGATGCTGGCGCGCTGCTGCAGGTGCTCGGGTACAAGCTGCGACGGGGCTGCGGCACCGATGCCTTGCTCGAGACGGACAATCCTGAGCGAGCGTTCCTGACGACTGATTCTGGGTTTCCGCTGACGGATCTCGAAGAGGCGCTGCAGCATGGCGCCCCGTTCACGTACGCGTATCCCTCGACGCGATTGCCGGTGTTCCTCAGCAGCGGGGACTTGGCTTCGCTGCGGTCTGCAGAGGAAACGCGCTCCGGCGATGGACTGGACATCCTGCTCCATGAGCCGGTGGCCGCTCGCATGTATTGGGCCTTGAGCAAGATGGATGAACAAACAAGAGCGCAGTTGCAGAGCACGCTTGGGCTTAAATTCCTGCTGGCGAATACCATCGCGCTTGATTTTTATGGAAGCGAGATCAGCATCCGGGGTGGCAAGGTGCTGGTGCCTGGCGGAGCCGGCGCTGAACCCGCGTGGACGGCGCTGGTCGGCGCAAGTCCTGAGGCGCCTGGGAGGTTTGCCGCGCGCCTGCTGCGGGAAGATGACGGTTGGTTGGCGGCTTACTTCGATGTGCTCTCGCGCCTGAACATAACCACGCAGGAGCACCTGACGCAAGCGGATCGTCTGCCACGCTACTTTGCAGCGTTTCGCACCGGCGAAGTCAAAGGGACGGCATGGAGCGGCATTGCCCGACCCGCCTCTGAACTTCTGGTCCTCTATACGCGACTCCTGTGGGAGCCCAACGGAGAGCCACACGTTCCGGGTTCGTTGCCGCTCTGGGGGCAGATCTTTCAGGAGCATGCCGACGATCGCATCGCGCGAGCCTGGATGAAGCGAGCCCAGTCGTTTGCGCGACCGGATCAACTCGTCCAGGCAATGACAGCCCTGTCTCGTTCGGATGGCGAGGCCAATCTTCTGCAGCTGTACCTCACCGTGTGTGAGCTCGACCGCCGCCGACCTCCGCAACAGCCTGTCTCCGCGGACACCATCAGGCTGATTGCTTCAGCCTTTCCTCTCCTCAACCATTGGATCTCCTTGTTTTCGGAGTTCCCTGACTTAAACGACCAATCCATCACGCGTTTTGTCCAGGTGGCGCAGGCGATCGATGGCATGCGGAATCAGTCGGTACGTGGGAATGCCATGGGTTCGTTCCAGGCAAACATTGGCATCTGGCAGGTACTTGCACGCCAGGGAGAAATCCCGAGAGCTGACTTCGATCGCTCCTGGGGAGAGACCATCGAACCCTTCCTCAAGGTGACGACGTCACCGCAGTTGTTAGATGCCGCTCGCACCTCGCTGCGAAACATACTGGTGGCCTCCGGAGCCGGGCCGGATAGCCCGCCGAGCGAAATCGTCGAGCGCCTTGCCGGACCTGCCCAGCCAACCGCGGAAGGCCAACGCATGCACGACGAACTGGTGGCCCGCATGCGATCCGTGCTGGACGATCAACGACTGGTTTCGCTCGACACCCTGTTCGCCCTGAGCGACGGGTTGGAAGGTATGAAGGGAACAGCGGAGAAGAGCAATCCCGAGTTACTCTCGCTTGCTGGGGAGTTACGCGAATTTGAGCTGCCACGGCCTATCTTCAGCCGTCAGGAGAAGATCAGTTGGGCGCCTGCGGTTTATGTAAGTCACCACGCTGAGTTACAGGTGCAGACCGACATCAGCAAGGTCATCAGGACCTCTGGTACGCGCGCTCAGCTCGAGACCGCCCGCGGGCAGTTAGCCCCCTTTCTGCGGGATACGCTGGTGGGGCTGAACTACGCGTACTACGAGCCGCCCGGAGCACAGATCCTGCATGTAAATTCCTTGTTCGTGCGAGCCCATGACTTTCTGGGTATCTCCGTAATTGGATCGAACAGAACATGGCAGCCCCCGGTCCTGCTGGGCAGCGGCGTCTCGGCTGGAGGCGGTGCCTATCTCATGGGATCGCTGGCCGATCTGCCCTATGTTCTGGCATCGGCGGAGCAGGATTTTATCGTTCCTGAAAAGGTACAGGCCCTCGTTTGGAAAGAGCTTGTGCCTGACCTCATGGAAGACGCCCTGCTGCCGCGCTGGTGGGGTGTGAGTGCGCAGGAGTTGCACGCTGCTGCGCTGTATCAGCGATCAGGGGAGGAGCTGCTGCGATCGTCCGCAAGCCAATCTGTGACCCGTGCCCGCGTGACGGAAATCCTGTCTTCGCGTATCTCACCTCGACGTCTGGAGACCATTGCGGGAGGTCTGCCGGGCAGAAGCACCGACGCAAGCTACGACCCGCGCCTAACGCCCTCTGAGCTGTTCTACCTCGCTGCAGAATATCGCCGAAGCTTTCCAGCCGAAGCCGACGTCTCGGGTCCTGCGGGCAACGCGTTGGCAACCCTGGCGCTCGCAGCGCCCGGGGATGCCGACGTCGGTCGCATCGGGGCTGACTTTGGCGTTCCGCACCCGACGATGGCGCAGACCAACGCACGCGAGTTATTCAACGTGCAGCCGTTCCCTTTCTCAGTGGGGTACACCAATCGTCTCTTCGGCGAATCCATGGAGTCCTGCAATCTGTATTGGGCACGCCTAGCCGACGAACTCGGGTACGCGCCAGTCACCCTGCACGTCCTTGTTCCAGAGCTGACAAGGCACATGGTCGGCAAAATCTTCGCTACTAACATCGAGGACTGGCCCGCGGTTGAGCGCGCCATGCAGGAAACGGGCCAGGATCTGCGTCAGGGTAAGATTGCGTCACTCAACAAGCTCGCCGGCGGCGGCGCAGGCGCAAACATCGTGAGCCGGCAAGGGGAACCGTAGGGACATGATGAAGAGATACGCCTACTGGCTGGGTCTTACGTTGCTGTGGGTTGTGGGACCAGCGCCG
Source organism: uncultured Acidobacteriaceae bacterium (assembly GCA_964243395.1). Classification (GTDB taxonomy): domain Bacteria; phylum Acidobacteriota; class Terriglobia; order Terriglobales; family Acidobacteriaceae; genus Granulicella. Next base: position 15,427 of record CAXTFS010000006.1, read on the forward strand.
GCACACACGCAGGATGGCTCTTCACGTTTAAAGGTGCAGGTCGTCCTGGTCGAGCTGAACATCGCGGTTACAGATGCGAAAGGAAATTACGTTGCGGGGCTTACACCGGAAGACTTCGTGATTACGGAGGACAAGACAACAGAGAGGATCTCAACGTTCGAAGAAGGCAATCTTCCTGCGCGCGTTGTGAGCGCGGGCCCACTCGCGGCAAAGCCCTCAACGGCGATCAGTCCTAACCTGTCCGGGACCACTGCCGGTATGCCGGATCTTGCGGGCGACGCCTATACGCGACCCTCAGCTTCAAACGTATTCATCCTGTTTGACACCAGTAACTATATGTACCGTGGCTTTGTCTTTGCACAGGATTCCATTGCCGCCTTTATCCGGTCGCTCGAAGGAGTGAGCAAGGTGGCGCTCTACGCCTATAGCCGCGATCTGCTGCGAGTCACGCCCCTGACGACCGATCGTTCCACGGTGCTGCACGGGGTACGCGATACGGTGGCCGGTGATAATGCGGCGTTGTACAACGGCCTGCTGTTGACGGTGAAGGATGCGGCGCCGCTTTCCGGTCGTAAAGCGATTGTGGTGTTCTCAAACGGACCGGATAACGCGAGTCTTGTACCGCCGGAAGATATCTCCGAGTTAGCGCAATCGACGGGCACGATTATTTACATGATCAGCACACGCGAAGCGCAGACGGAACCAATCTCCAGCGCCGTCTTTGAACGTATGAGCAAAGCGACCGGCGGCAAAGCCTACTTTGCCAAGGACTGGCACGACGAAAATCGGGCCTTCGCTTCCATTCGGGATGACCTGGCGCACCTGTACACGCTCAGCTACTATCCCCAGGCAAACGCCAACAGGGGATGGCGCAAGATCACTGTGAAGCTCGTTGGCAAGGACCAGCAGAAATACCACATCCGGACGCGCGAAGGTTACCGTGTTCTGAGAGAGTCCGAGCGAGTCGCGAGCAATGTGGGAGCAGACTCCGGCGCGCAGTGAGTCCCCGACGGACCCGCTTTACTCCAGCGCCTGGACAACTAGGTCTGGTCCCAGCCGGCAGAGTTCGACCAAACCTTTGGGCATCGAGTACGCTGTAGGGGCCGGACAAACCCAGCCACCCGCGATCCTGACCAGCGGAGGGAATCGTCCGTGCACCCACCCTAGAAGGATTCCGATGAAGATCCCTATGAAGCTGCTGTCGTACCTTTGTGCCACTGTCGTCGGTTGCGCCTTTCTCTTCACTCCCGGAACCAGCCACGCGCTGGACAATGGATTGGCGAAGAGGCCGCCCATGGGTTGGAACAGCTGGAACAAGTACGCCTGCGACGGCTTGAATGAGAAGGTCGTTCGTGAGACGGCCGACGCGATTGCCACCAACGGCATGAAGGACGCCGGCTATGTGTACGTCAACCTGGATGACTGCTGGCAGGTGAGTCGTGACAGCAACGGCAATATCGTGGCGGACGCAGCCAAGTTTCCGTCAGGTATCAAGGCGCTCGCCGACTACGTGCACGGCAAGGGATTGAAGATCGGGCTCTACACAGATGCGGGCACGAAGACATGCGGAGGCCGGCCCGGCAGCCTTGGACATGAGTATCAGGACGCACTCCAATATGCGCGCTGGGGCGTGGACTTTCTGAAGGAAGACTGGTGCAACACGCTGCCGAACCAGAACAGTGAGTCTTCCTACACCCTGATGCGTGATGCGCTCGCTGCCTCCGGCCGGCCCATTCTGTTCAGCATCTGCGAGTGGGGTTCCACCAAGCCCTGGCTCTGGGCAGGTCCGGTCGGCAACATGTGGCGCGCCACCGGGGACATCATGGATTGCTGGGAGTGCAAAAAGAGCTGGGGCGGAAACGGACTCAGCCAGATCCTGGACCAGATGAGCGGGATTGGATCATACTCCGGGCCCGGACACTGGAACGATCCGGACATGCTGCAGGTCGGTAATGGCGGCATGACGACCGAGGAATACCGCTTGCACTTCAGTATGTGGGCGATGTTCTCCGCGCCGTTGCTGGCCGGCAACGACATCGCCAACATGTCGCCAACCACCAAGGGGATCCTCACCAACGCAGACGTGATTGCGGTCGATCAGGACGCCCTGGGGAATCAGGCAAGGCGGGTAAAGAAGATGGGTGATCTTGAGGTCTGGTCCAAGCAGATGGCGAATGGATCGCGGGCTGTTGCACTCGTCAACCGAAGCGCGGCGCCAGCAAAGATACAGGTGGACTGGCAGGATATCGGGTATCCCGCTGAGCTTCGTGCGTCTGTCCGCGACTTGTGGGCTGGCAAAGACATCGCAGGGGCGCAATCAACCTATGCGGCCGAGGTCCCGGTACATGGGGTGGTGATGCTGGTTGTGAAGCCTTAGCTGCAATCGTTTTTTGCGGCGGCTAGGAGAGCGGGCGTAGCTCATCGCGCAAGGTAAGTTCTGCAGGGGAGCTTACTGGCGCCGCTGACGGCTGGGCTCCGTCGAGCACTTCAACTCTGCGTGGACATCCCTTCTCCCGCTGTGGAACATCCTTGCGCTTGCGCGACACAAGGAAGAAACGCCTGTCACGCCTAAGCACAGATCCTTAAATGCAGCCTTCACGCCAAGGTAGGTTCTTGACGAGTCATTGCGGTAGGCGCCGGATACAAGCAGTCTGCGGAAGATGCCTGCGCGCACACGCAACGTGGCTCCCTCCCCATACATCTGGCCACGTGTCTGATGGAGAGTTGCCCGTACGGTGAAGCGCGCGGCAGACTCCGCGATGGCCGCGACCAGGTCTGCGGGGCAGCTCTTGGTGATCTTGGAAAGCATGCTGGCGCAAGCGAACTCTGTTGTGGCAATCGCCTCGTACTCAGGTACCCGCGCGCGCTCACCGAACCACTGCGCAAAGGGCTTACGCTTAGGAACGCCAAAGACGTTTGCGGCGTGTTGCCGGTATAAGCAGAGCACTTCGGAGAGGGTGACCGTCTTTCCTGCGTTGGCAGCGAGAAACCCCACCCAGTGATCGTGGCTGTACAGGACGTCGAGGCGATCGGTGTTGTCGGCGAGCAGCAATAGCTCTTTTCGAACCATGACCGTGAAGCCGGGTCTGTTCGTAAATGGATCGCAGGTGCCGCTCGGCAGAACCTGTGTACGACGAAGGTCTGGGTAGCGGCTGCCGTACATACCAGAAGGCAAAAGCGTGCGTGCCGAGTGCTCTGTAAGAAGGACCTGCGGATCGGCGAAGAAGCGTTCACAGGTCTGTAGTTTGCTCGGGAACCAGATGTCATCCTGATCGCAGAACGCAATCAGGTCTCCCTTGCAGAGGGATGCGGCGTAGAGGAAGTTGTCGGCATAGCCGAGTCGTTTCTCGTTGCGGAAACAGCGGATGGGGAAGGGTGCAGTTCGTGCGAAAGTCTCAACGATGGCCAGCGTGGCATCGGTGGACCCATCGTCCGTGATGACCAGCTCAAGCGGCGAGAGCGTTTGGGAGGCAAGGCTCTCCAGCTGCTCCAGGAGATACTTTTCGCCGTTATAAGTCGCGATCGCAATCGAGACAGATAACGTCTGGGGCTCGGAAGATCCTTGTTCTGCGAGGGCGTCGTTCATATCGCTTCTCGTGTGCGCAAAAATTGAAACCGGTCGCGCAGAATGGAGCGAACCGTGGGGCTAAGATGCCACGACCACGCCAGGGAAGCAAGCAGGAGCAGGACCTCCACGGCTGTTTTCGCAGAAAAGAGGACCACCGGCGCAAAGGCCGCAGTGAGCAGCACGAGCGCACCGCCGGGAAGCACCTTTTGCCAACCCGGGATCTGTCCAGCAACGACGAAGAGCAATATGCCATCGACGGCAACGCGCAGGGTCCAGGCCCAGGCAGCTCCAAGAAGACCAAAGAAGTGCAAACCCAGCCAGAGAAGACCGAGAAAGGGGATCAGCTCAAGGGCATGAAATTTGGCCACAAGGTCCGGGCGCTCGATCGCCTGCAGGTGGCCATAGGGGATAAAGGCCAGGCCGTTGATCCAGACGCCGATCAGAATGACGACGCCCACCGTCGCAGAGTTCTGCGCGAAGCTTGCCCCCACCCAGAACCGCATGAAGATAGGCAGGGCAGCGATGCCTGCAACGATCACCGGCGTCATCACCGCGGCCAGGGTGGCTACCGCATCGGACGCGAGGCGAGCACTGTCTTCGCGGGTGCCGCGTGATAGTCGAGGGAACAGGCTTGTGGCGACGGCACCTGGAATCACGGAGGCTCGGCTGACAAGGTTAAATGGAACGGAGTAGAACGCGACCGCCTGCGCGCTGAGCACGCTGCCGATCAACATGCGATCCATCGTGGTGAGGATCGGGTTGAGGAGGTTGGTGATGGTCACCCAGCCACCGTAGTGAAAGAGCGTCCGCATACGGGTGGGGTCGAAATGTCCACCGACGCCCAGAGGCACCGCGCGCACGAGCACGATGCAGGTTGGAATCGCACCCAGCATGCGCGTCAGCAGCACAGCCGGGATCAGCCACTTGAGGTCCGGACCATGCCGATAGGCAACGCCCAAAGGAACAAGCTGCGAGAGCGCCGCATTGGCGACCGAGATCACGTTCAGCTCGCCAAAGCGGTCACGTGCCTGCAAGGCGCCGGCAAAGACGCCGGTGATGATGGACACCGGCACCGACGCTGCCAGCCAGGGAAGCACTGCCAGAACCTCTGCGCGCATCGCCGCTGGCATCTTGAAGGTGGTGTTGAAGAGAGGGCGGGCGGCGAAGTAAAGGATCAAACCACCGACGACGCCGAAGGCCGTGTTGACCACCAGCGCTGTCCAGAAGACGCTCTCCCGTTGCTTCTGCTCGTCTTTGCCATGCAGCCGCGCCATATGAAAGGCCGCGGCCCGCGTGATGCCTGGATCGAAGAGACCGAAATAGCCGAGAAACAGCCACACCAGGGCGAGCACACCGTAGCGTGCATCCCCGATGAGGTGAAGATAGGCGGGCACCGCGACCACGCTGACCAGCATGGGCGCGATCGAACCGAGAAGGTTATAGACCGTGCTGCGCTTGAGGCTCATCGTCGTCTGTGCCTGGAGCCCGACCACAAGGGGAACACGAACAAGCCGGCAACACAATGCGACAAATTAGTTAGTCGCTAGTCTTCCAAAACCGCATGACGTGTCACGGCCGCTATCTGCCGAGACCGTCCTCGCGATGGTAGTTCGGATACGGCGGAACGGCGAATTGCGTCGGCGGATTCTTGCGCAGTTCCTCCAACACGATAGAGACCGCCCGCTCCAGCTGCGGATCGTGCCCGGCAGCAAAGGACTTGGGGTCGTCTTCGACTTCAACGTCGGGCGCAACGCCCTTGTTCTCGATGTCGAACTGGCCTGTCAAACCATAAAGCGCTGTGCGCGGCGCGGTGATCCTGCCGCCATCCAGAAGCACCGGGTAGCCACCAATGCCGACCAGCCCGCCCCAGGTACGTGTACCTACCAAGGGACCAAGGTGTGCCTGACGGAAGAGCCATGGCATCGCGTCGCCGCCGGAGCCGGCGTTCTGATTGATGAGCATGGCCTTGGGACCGAAGATGGCACCCGTGGGCTCCGTTGTGTGCAGGCCCTGCCGGGACTCGTAGTTGATGATCGGGGTGCGCTTCAGCACATCGATGACGTAGTCGGCAATGTCTCCGCCCTGGTTATACCGTTCATCGATGACCACGGCCTTCTTCTGCACCTGCGCAAAGAAGTAGCGGTTGAAGCTGTTGAAGCCCGCGCCTGCGGTGTTGGGCAGGTATACATACGCGACCTGACCGTTCGAAAGCTCATCGGTCTTGCGGATGTTGTTATCGATCCACTCCTGGCTGCGCATCTCGATCTCGCTGTCCACGGGAACGACGAGCACATCCTTTGATCCGGAACCGTCCGCGTTCGGACCCACCGTAAGGGTCGTCTGCTTGCCGGCGAGCCCTTCAAGCGCGGCATAGACGTTGTCCGTTGCATTCAGTTGAACGCCGTTGATGGCCAGCAGGTAATAGCCTTCGCGAACGTTAACGCCCGGCTGTGTCAACGGCGAATACAGTTTCGGGTTCCAGTTGCCACCACGGACAATGTGCGCGAAACGGTAGTGTCCATGGTCGATGCTGTAGTCGGCGCCAAGCAGGCCGTTCTTGGGCGCATCGCTGTCGTGTGATGGCCCACTGACAAACATGTGCCCGACGGTTAGTTCCCCGAGCATCTCCTCTTGAAGATAGGTGAGGTCGCTGCGACAGCTGAGGCCGTCGACATAGGGCCGGTACTTGGCGGCTATTTTGTTGAGATCGAGCCCATGGAAGCCCGGGTCGTAGAAGAACTCGCGCTCGATCCGCCAGGTCTCGTTGTAGATCTGCCTCCATTCCGCGCGCGGATCGATCTTGGCCTCCAGGCGATCAACGTGCAGCGACTTGCCCGGCGTCCCATCCGCTGCCTGCGGGGTGAGCCCGTTCGTGTGCGAGATAAACCAGGCATTGTTCTTCTGATACAGGACCTTGTCGCCGTCGAAGGACGTCGTGAGTGCCGACGCGTCGTGCAGCACATCTTCGGTCTTACGATCTTCAAGGGTGAACCGCCACACGGACCGCAGTCGCTGCTGCCCATCTGCAGAAGAGTTAGCGGCGGCTCCGCCTTCCCCGAGAAGCAGAACGCCCGCTTTGCCTGCGGCCAGCATGACGTAGTTTCGCGCTGGAATCGGCAGCGCGAGGATGCGCTCCTGGATGCCCTCAAGATCGATCTTGGTTACAGGAGGCGGTGTTGGCTCCGCGGGTTTGTCGTCCTTCTTCGCAGGTGTGGTCTTGGCGCCGTTCTTTGGCTCGTCAGAGCTGGCTGCGTCGGTAGGTGCGGGCTTTTTATCCGCTTCGGGCTTGTTCTTCTCGTCATCGCTTTCGGGAGGGATCGGCGAAACGCCATCCTTCGACAACACCGCAACGTACACGCTGGCGGTAGTCGTGCGATCGAGACTGCCAAGGCCAAAGCCATCCAGCGCGGGACCGATATCGGTAGACGCGGTGAAGAACAGGTACTTGCCGCTTTTATCGAAGACAGGGTTGGTGACGTTGCTCATGCCGTCGGTGATCTGTGTGCTCTTGCCGGCGCTGACGGAGAACAGGAAGGCAGCATTTTCGAAATTAGGCAGCGAGCGCGCGTACAGAATCCAGTTGCTATCGGGAGAGAAGCTGGCGCTAAAACCAGCAGGCCCGAAGCCCTCGCGCAGATCGGCGTCGATCCTGACCGGCTTGCCGTCGGCGACGTTCAGGTACCAGAGGTTCAGCCGCTTGTCGCTGTACAACACGCGCTTGGAGTCGGGTGACCACGCGATGGAGTAGTAGTAGGTCGGGTCCGGACCGAGATCGATGATCTGCGGCGGCTTCAGCCCATCCTGATCGCGCAGGTACAGCTTGTACTCGCCCGAGGCATCGCTGAAATATGCGATCCGCTTGCCATCAGGCGACCACGACGGGTCGCGCTCAACGGAGCTCGATGTGTCGGTCAGATTGCGCACGTCGCCCTTGTCTGCGGGCACCGTGAAGATGTCGCCGTGGGCTTCAAAGACCGCGCGGACGCCGGTCGGCGAGATATCCGCGTTTTCGATCTCTCCTGGGTTCACCTTGGCGAGATGCGGCGCCAGGGCAGGCAGGTCGCCATCCAGCGTGATCGGTACGGTGTGCTCCGCGTTGTTCGCGACGTCGAGCAGGTGAATGGTGCCGAACTGTTCGTACACCAGGTCGTGGCCATGGCCATCAAGCGTCTTGAAGTCGAGGCCGCGATTCTTGACCATCTCCTTGACCGTCTTGGTATTCACGTCATAGCGGAAGAGAGAGACCGGGCCATTGCGGTCGGAGAGGAAATATACCGCATCGCCGAGCCAGACAGGGTTGGTGTCGTTGGAGTTTTCACGAGGCACCTTTACCACGTCCAATGACTTCAGATCAACGATCCACACTGGCTGGGTCTGACCGCCGCGGTACCGCTTCCAGGAGGCACCCTGCCACTGCAGAAAAGGGTTATACGCAAGGTGCGTTCCATCCGGGGAGAGTGACGCCACATTGGCCGAGGGTAGAGGTAGCCGCTCAGGCAAGCCACTGCCGTCGGCGCGGACGCGGAACAACTGGAAGTACATGCGCACCGCGGTATGCATGGTCGCAACCAGCAGGTCGCGTCCGTCGGGCGTCCAGCCAACCACATAGTTCCCGCCGGGATGGTAGGTGATGCGCTTGGGCACGCCGCCGGTCACGGGAATGGTGTAGACGTCGTCATCCGCACCGGTCCTGGCCGAGTAGGCGATCGTACGCCCGTCCGGCGAGAAGTATGGGCCGGTGTTGACGTTGGCTGTCGAGGTCAGCCGTCGCGCCACGCCGCCGTCACGGGCGACGGTCCAGATGTCATCCGCATGCTGAAAGGCGATCAGGGAATCTGACAGCGAGGGCGCGCGCAGGATCTGCGGCGCTTGCGCCTGTGCCTGGCAAAAGGTTCCAACGGCAAAGGCAAAAACGACAGACAGGCAGGCACGACGAACGCAGCGACGCATGAAGCTCCTGAAAGAAGGGATTGGGGAAAGTCTAACCCCCAAATCGCACGCCGCGCGCCCAATTCGTGCGCCCATTACGTGCGCCAGCTCCAGCTGATTGCAGCGACGCGCGGTTTCACGGCGCAATCCACATCTTCAGCTCCTAAGCGCGCAAGCTGTTCGCGGCTCGCGGGCTTGGCGGAAAGCAGCAGCCATCGCGGACGGTATGCGCTGCGGCTCGCGCACCTGCTTGACGCTGGTTACCGTGACGCGAGTGCTGCGAGGGACGCCTCGGTATCGGCATCCATGGGCAACAAGGTGTCAGTCCGTGTGAGCCGGAGCAGGGAGGCGACGCGTTCCGTAACTTGGCAAAGGCGCAAATCACCGCCTCGCTCCCGTACGACGCCGGAGGTGTGCACCAGGGCTCCGAGACCGACGCTGTCCATGTAGGGAACACCGCCCATGTTCAATACCAGCCGAAGCAGGCCCTGCTCCACAGCATTGTGGACCTGCATGTCGGCGGTCTTCAGACTGGTCCCGAGCGTCAGCGGGCCCTGGAAGGTGATCACTGCGGTATCTGCCGAGACGGTTTGTATTGTGGCCTGTAGCAGCATGGAAAACACCGTAGCACACGACGGGCAGCACGTCGACGCGCCGGTGAGAGCCCGGAAGGCTCCTTTAG
>CAXTFS010000007.1:0-23844 GCA_964243395.1 uncultured Acidobacteriaceae bacterium
TCACCTTTCCCACGCCTTTATCCGACGATCAATACCGGGTCAGGGTGCTCGCCGGGCCACCGGTGGCCGTGCCCCTGGCCTCGTCCTACAACATCACCGGCATCACCTCGGACGGCGTCCCGTTCAACACGGGCGGCTTTGACAATAGCGGCTGGGCCTTCTCGGCAGAGTTGCTGGGCCGCAGCGTTACCTGGCAAGGACTCGCCTTTCCCATCGGCCCGCCCAACGTGCCCAACGTGGTCACCAGCACAACCATTCCCCTGCCCGCCGGCAAATTCGGAAGTCTCTTCTTCCTGGGTGACCTCGTCAACGGACAAATTCCCCCCACCGCACACTTCGTAGTGCACTACACCGACGGCACCACGGCCGGCTTCGACCAGAGCCTGAGCGATTGGGTCATCCCGCTCAACTACCCCGGCGAGTCCCTCGCAGACTGCATGCCCAGCCGTCATCTCCTGGATGGAAGCAAGGATCTCAACTCCGTCTGCGTCTACGGGTACCAGGTTCCGCTCGACCCCACCCGCACAGTGGTCGGTTTCACCCTGCCGCAGGACCGCAATGTGCTTGTGCTCTCGCTCGTACTCCTGCCCCCGGTCGTCCCGGGCACCCTCAACTTTTCTCCCAGCGAAGGCACCGTCCTCCCCTCAGGTGCCTACGTGCTCACATCCTCCTTCACTCCGGCAAACCCCTCCTCCTTCCTGTCTGCGAGCGCCACACAACCCCTCACCGTCAACCCGCCCATTCCACTTGTCATGCCCACAATTTCCTGGACCAATCCTAAAACTGTTCCGCCCGGAACCCCGCTCGGTCCTGTGCAGCTCGATGCCACTGCGTCCGCCATGCAAGGAATGGTGGCGATCCCACTCGCGCCGTACTATCGCATTAACGCCCTGTACACTGACGGCACGCAATATCTGGAGAAGGGACTCGACGGCACCAGTGCCGCGCTTTCCAGCACCCAGCTTGGCACCTCGCTCAGCTATGCCGGCGCGACCTTCCCGCTGGGCCTCTCCGCCGTTCCCGACGCCGCCTCGAACGCGACCATCTCCCTTCCGTCCGGCCACTACAAGGGTCTTTCCCTGCTCGGGTCCGCCGGATTCCAGGCAGAGCTCAACCAGCCATTCGTCATCACCTACACGGACGGAACATCTACCCAAACCAGCCTGAACCTTAGTTCCTGGAAGTCTTCGCAGCACTTCGCTGGGGAAACCACCGTCGCCCAGACCACGGAAGCCGACCTGGCGGATGGCTCGCAGCTCGCCGGAACCTTCACCGTTTACGGCTACCAGCTCGCCCTGGACCCGACCCGGAGCGTCCAGACCCTGACCCTCCCACCAAATTCAGACGTGGTCGTGCTCGCCGCCGCGCTTGATCCCGGCACCAGCTTCCCGGTCGCCGGCAGCTATACCTACACGCCGGCCGCAGGCTTTATCCCGACTGGACCGACCGCCCTGTCCACCCACTTCGTCCCGTTCGACGCAACCGACCTCACCTCAGCCAATGGCTCGGCCAGCATTCTTGTAGGCATTCTGGACTTTTCCCTCGCTGCGCAGGGCGGAACCTTGCTGACAGCCCACATGGGAGAATCGCCGACCCTTTCGTTCCAGGTCGCCCCCCTGGACGGCCTGTACGCCTCCAACCTGAGCTTCTCGCTCACAGGCACCTTGCCCCCACTCTCCACTGTCTCTTTTTCGCCCTCCACTCTCGCCCCCGGCGACGGCCCCCAGACCGTCCGCATGATCATCCAGACCCGGCTCCTTTCCGGGCAGGCTTCTTCGCTGTCCTTCGGCAAGACCGCTGCCTGTGCCATCGCAGCTTGCGGATTCTTCTTTCTGCCCTGGCGCCGCCTGAGGGTGCCCGCCCGCCTGTTCGCCCTCGGCCTTCTCTTCACGCTCATCCCGGTGGGCTGCGGCTCGGGCTACAAGGACGTCGTCTATCCGTTGACCCTGACCGCCAGCGATGGTGCAACCCAACACTCTCTTCCTGTCACATTGCACATCCTGGCCTCCGCCCAGTAGTCGCACGGCGTGGCAGGACTTGACAAAAGCTGCGTCAAAAAGCCCTCTGCTGCGCCGACCTCGAAAGGAAGATCCAGACCTAACTTGTTTCCTTTGAACATTTTAACGCCGGATCGGGGGGGGCAGCAAAACGGGCGAAGCCGTCTGGCTTCGCCCGTACTCGCGCCAGCAAGGCTACGGCTTCACGCCAAGCTGGCCGGGCATCACCGGATTGGCAACCGGGACCGCCGCGCCGACAAACTCCACAATCGCATCGGCCCCGTTCAGCGCTGCCCACACGTTGCCCGAACCGTCCACGGTGATCGAGCGCACTATGCCGGAGGTAGCCGCCGTGTAGCCCATCGCGGGGCTGATCGCCGCCTCTGCATTGCTGAAGACCGAGACTCGCGAAGCATTGTTCGCCACCCATATGTTGCCCGCGCCATCGATGCTCGTCTCATAGGGGGCCGAGATGCCGCCGCCGGAAAGGCGAGTCGCCGAGCCGCTCGCGAAAAGGTGAGTGACCGTGTCGTCGCCGCGATTCGCGATCCAGACGCTGTCCAGGCTGTCGATGGCAACGCCGAACGGAGTGTGCACCACGCTGCCATAGTCGGCCAGCAAGCTCCCTTTGGCGCTGACCCGGCGCACCGTGCTGTCGGCGATGCCGCCGATCCAGGCCGCGTTGGTGGAGTCAAGGGCAAGCGCGACGCTGTTGTCGGACGTGCTTGGAAAGCCCGACGCACCGCTCAACACGGTTCCCAGGTTTGTGATCTTCAACGCGCATCCTCCGGAGCCGCTGGCCTAGGCGTTGCCGCTGCCGTCGATGGCGGAGGCCGCGAGGTTAGCGCTCGGGTCGTTGCAGGTGCCGACGAAGCCGGTTGCGGGCGAGAGCAGAGCGCCCGTGGGGCACAGCTTGAGGATGCCGAAACTGTTCCTGCTCGCCAGAAATGCATTGCCCTGGGCATCCAGCGCGAGACTCACCCCGCTGCCGCCTGCATAGCCGCCGACACCAGACAGGACAGCACCCGTCGGTGAAAGCTTTTCCACGATGTTGCTCGAGCTATCGTTGCGAAACCAGACGTTGCCGGACGCGTCTGCACGAACGTTTTGCGGGCTGGCAAGGTTCGGAGTGGTGTAGGAATCGACAAGGCGAAGTCGCTGGGGGCGGAGGTCAGGGTGGGTTGGAAGGGCGCCGATGCGACCACGAGATTGAAGAGGTTGGAGACGTTTGCGGCGGGTGCATGGGCGATGTTCAGTAGCGCTGTGATGGTGTCGGTGGGAGTGTTTCCACCGCTCTGCGCGTTGGTGAAGAGGGTGGAGCAGGCGGAGCCTGTGCCGTCCGTATTGATGCAGGCTGCGACGATGTCCGCGAGGGTATCGATCTTGGCGAGAGACGCTTTGCCGTTGGTGCCGACCGTGGCATTGGCGGAACCGTTTCCGGTGTTTGCGAGGCTCGCAGAGGTGGCGAAGGCGTTGGCGAGTCCGATGGTGGCCAGCGTCGTTCCGGAGGATGAGAGCGTCTTCGGACCGGTCATGTAACCAGCAAGCGCGTAGGCCGAAGCGACCGTGGTGAGTTCGTTGATGGAGAGATAAGGTACGCTGCCCAGGAAATTGCCGGCGGTGGGGCAGGCTCCGAGAGTCGCCATGAGGGCGATGCCGGCGTTCGCGGCGGACGTGGGACTGGATTTACCGCCGAGGGCAAGAACATAGACTTCGCTCCCGGCGGTGCAGGTGTACTTGCCCGACAGTTGAAAGGAGCCATTGCCGTGCGACAAGACGTAGGTTCCGGTGCTGTCCGTGCCGTCACCCGTGGTAAGCAGCGAGGTGGAGGCCTTACCGTATCCGGTGGTGCCGGCCGACATCAGTTAGACGTGTGAAGCGGTGACGGGCTGATGTCCGCCGTGTACGAGGCCTACGATGGCCAGTCCGGGTTCATCGCCGTCAGCCCTTGCTGTCTTTTGTAGTCCGCAACCGGTGAGCAGAACGGCGGCGGACGCGAGGGAGATACTTGCAGCCAAGACATAATCTCATGAGTTACTCCTTTTAGTTTGCAAAGACCTCCCTCGGAGCCCGAAATACCTTGAGTGCCAACTCAACGCAAGGTAGTCAGGCATGCATGGTCCGGAAAGGATGTGCTTGCATACCGGGTGAGATGCCCGTGATTTGTATGAACCAAGCTACAAGTGGCCTATAGACGACATGCCGGTGTAGGCACGCGGCTACTTATGCCGGTAACTCCTCACCTACCTGCAGGGTAGGTCGGGGTTGTGAGATAGCCTCTGACGAAAAGTGAGATACAGCTTGACAGCGTCTGCGGCGGCCTTCCGGAATCGTGCCCAGGTGAAGTATTCTGCGCGGTGCCGTGCCAGGGCTCGCATCCGGTGCAGTTCTTCGCGATGCGTCCTTGCCCACTCAATCCGCTGTACGAGAAGGTCGGGGCGGCGTGGCTCTACAATGAAGCCTTCGATGCCATCGGTAACCAGGTCGGGGGCTGCGGTGTGGGTGGTGGAAAGGATGGGCAAGCCGCAGGCGAGGGATTCCAGCAGCACTTGGCCGAAGCCTTCCGCGACCGAGGGGAAGATGAACAGGTCCGCAGCCTGGTACGCGGCGACCAGTTCAGCGCTGCTGACGGAGGGCCGGATGGTGACCTGCGAGCCGAATTCTGCGAAGAGCTTGAGGTCGTCGACTACTCGTCCGCACACGGTAATGTGTACCTGGTCCGGGCTGAAGCTGCGCAGCGCCTCGAGCAGGTAGCTGACGCCTTTGCGCTGGTTGATGCGACCTACGAAGAGCAGCTCGAGTACGCTTCCGGGTACCGGGGCGCGGCGCGGTACGGGGTGGAAGCGTTCGAGATCGACGCCGTAGGGGATGACGGTGATGGTCTCCGCCGGTACGCCGTTCTGAACGAGACTGAGGCGTGTGAAGGTAGACGCGACCATGAGGTGAGAGGCGAGAAGCGGCTCTGCGATGAGGTGCTGGTAATCCTCTTCCGGCAGGGCTAGTTCCCACTCCTGCTGGAGCGAGTCCGCACATTCCGGGTGGAGGGTGAGTTCCGTGCTCAGGATCGCTCGCATGGTGGCGGGATGGGGATGAAGCTGGAACAGCATGGCCGGCCAGCCGTACTCGCGGATTGCGTCGTAGGCATAGTAGCTGTAAGCGATGAGGCCGGCGTTTGCGCGTTGGGCACTCTTGCCGGCTGCCCTGCCCAGGGCGGCGTCCGCTGCACGAGTGCTGTCGCGGCGGGTGGAAAACGAGACCCCGGGGAGGCGGTCCAGAAGCAGGCCGCGCATGCCATCGAAGACTCGCTGCTTTACCTGCGACGAAGGCAGGCCTGGGGCTCCACGGCGTGATACCAGGTTGAGGAGGTTGGGCTTGAGGTGATTGCGAAGCATACGGGCCCAGGTGCGATCGGCGGGCCAGAAGAGATCGGTAACCAGCGTTTCGAGCAGACCGGCTTCCGACAGGGCAAGCGCCAACTGGTAAGAATCGCGGGCACCTCCGTGGACGAGCACGACTTTCGTCTGCACGCGATGACCTTCGTGCGGGAGAGCTGGCGGCTGGGCGAGTGGAGGCTGGATGGTCATGGCGGCTTGCATGAGAACCTTTCTAGGGAAGATCTGAGTAAGTCCTCCACATTCCCTCAGCGGCCTAAAGCCGCATTGCAGTTGTTGAGCTTAGCGGCGGGACTGAGTCCCGCCCTTTCAAAAGAGGACTCGATCAGAGGTTCCCTAGAGCAGGCTGTCGAACTGCTGCTTCAGCGCGTTGGCGCATGCGGCCCAGGTGAAATGGGCGGCGCGCTCGCGGCCCATGACGGCAAACTGCTGCCGGGCGAGAGGATCGGTGAGCAGGCCGCTGATTGCATCGACATGGGCTTTGGGGTCTGCAGGATCTACGAGGATGGCCGCGTGGCCGGCAATTTCTGGGATGGAAGAACTGTTGCTGGCCACGACGCTTGCGCCGCATGCCATGGCCTCGACGACGGGGAGGCCGAAGCCTTCATATCGCGACGGGAACCAGACGACCGTGGCGGCGGTGTAGAGGGCGTGCAGGGCTTCGTCGGACACGAAGCCTAGGAGCCGCACACGAGGCGCAAGGGCTTCCGCCTTCGCCGCGTAGGCAGGGTTGGTGTGGTTGACGATAGCTATGACGAGATCGGGGTAGCGCTGGAGCAAAGCGGGTGCGGCGGCCAGAATGAGCTCAGCATTTTTGCGGAAGTGCAGACCGCCTGGCACGAGGATGAAGGTGCGATGGGCGAGGCCGGCCTGTGCAAGGTAAGCGTGACCCTCCGGCGCGACGGAACTGAAGAAGCGTGGCGTGACTCCGTTATGGACGGCACGGATGCGGGACTTGATAGCTGGGAAGAAGTGGCCGAGACGGTCCGCGGAGAACTGGGACACGGTGTGAAAGAGGTCCACCTTGCGGGCTAGCTTCTTGTAGAGCAGTTCCCACTTGAGCCTGGTCTTCCAGTAGCCGGCGTTGCGAATGTGGCTTCCCTGCTCGAAGTAACTGGCGTCATGGGCGGTGACCACGAGGCGGGCCTTCTTTACCGGGACGTAGGATTCTCCGGTGCAGAAGACGATCTCCGCTTCGGGCCAATAGGTCTCGGCGCGCGGCGAATCGAGCAGAAACCAGCGTGCTTGTTGCGCTGTGGTGTCTGCGGCGAAGGTGCGGTACTGGAATCCGGTCCAGGGCTCCTGCACAAGCGGCAGGATGCGTTCCTTGTCCCTGGCGTCCGCGAGCACGGTGAGGTTCACATCCTGACGCATAGCCAGGTGCTCGACGACTTGACGGGCGGTGCGGCCCGCGCCGGTGGAAGCATGGATGTTCCTGAGGTGAACATAGGCCAGGATGCTGGTGTTCCGAAGTTTGCCGCAGCCTGGCGCTGCGATAGCTTCCCGATCTGAAATGGTCATCTGCTCCGGCATATCTCTCCTGGTCGGCGTACTTTGCCAATGGTGCAGTTCCGACTACAAGGCGAGAAAAGCCAGGCCGATCAGAGCCAAGCTACACAGGATCGCGAAGTCCAGGTAGTGGACCTTGACATTGTCTGGTTGAGGCGGATTACTCAGCTTGTTCATTCGCGGCAACCTTTCCTAGTCAAAGTATAAGACGTGAGGTGGGGTGCTGCGGCTGCTTTGAGTCGTGTCGGCTAAGAGCCACAGTAAGTCGGCTTATCGGGGCATCTTACCCGTCATGCGCATTGATAAGAGCTGGTTGAATTTGCGTGCGATGTCGCTCACAGGCGACTTACTCCATCTACAGCACAGTTATGAGCGTCTCTTGAGACAGGAATCCATGATGACAAAACTAATCCTTGCAGGCCTTGTTCTCCTATGCTCTGCCGCAGCGCTGCCGGCGCAACTTGCGCTCCAGCGCCGCGTGGTTCCCTCGGTGCCGGCTTATGTTCTTGGACCGGGCGACCAGATCAACCTGCATGTGACAGATATGGAGGATCTGCCGGATCGTCCGATCCGGATCGATCCGAGCGGCTACGTGGACTTGCCGCTTGCAGGCCGGATCGAAGCGGCTGGATTGACGCTGGAGCAGTTCAAGTCCGAGCTCTCGAGCAAGCTAAGCAAATACATTACGTCGCCTGAGATCGCGGTCAACCTGGCGGACAGCGGGAGCCAGCCGGTGTCGGTGATTGGCGAGGTGACTTTGCCCGGGGTCCAGCAACTGACGGGTTCTCGGCGTCTGTTGGAGGTGATCTCGCTATCCGGCGGGCTGAAACCGGATGCCGGACCGAGCGTGCTGGTGACGCGCGACCCGCGATGGGGCAAGATCGACGCACCGGGAACCGTGACGCAGGCCGATGGGTACAGCACGGTGACTTTGTCTTTGGACGACCTGATGACGGCGAAGAACCCGGACAACAACCTGACGCTGCGACCGAACGATGTAGTTTCGATCCCGCGGGCGGAGTTGATCTATGTGCTTGGGGACGTTCATAAGGCGGGTGGCTTTCCACTCTCTACCCACGCGAATATGTCGCTGCTGCATGTGCTCTCGCTGGCGGAAGGGCTGGGACCCGATAACTCTGCCAAGCATGCACGGATTTTGCGGCAAGCGCCTGGCGGGGACGGAACCCCACGGGAGATTCCCGTGGACATCGACAAGATCGTTGCGGGCCAGGCGCCAGATGTCGAGCTGACCGCGAACGACGTGCTCTTTGTGCCTCGTAGCGGGGTGAAGGTAGTTTCCCGCCGGGCGCTCGAGGCAGCGGTTGGGATCACCAGCGGACTGCTGATCTACCGCTAGCACGCCACGTAGCAAAGCTGCTTGTCAGCCCGAAAGGTTATGCCATGAATCCTTCTTCTCTCCGTCGCGACACCAGGCTTGAGATGGAACGCGTCTCCAAGCAGGCCAGCACCCATGACGAGCTACACCTTCACGATTTCCAGGAACAGGCGGAAAACGAGCGCGAAAGCCTGGGGGAGGAGTACTTCCGCATTCTGATGCGGCACCGGCTGCTGATTGCGGGATGCGCCGTGGCCGGAGTGCTGCTTGCGACGCTGCTTAGCTTGACGACTCAGCCGCTGTATCGCACGCGGACGTCGCTGGACATCCGCAGCCTAAACGGCGACTTCATGAATCAGCACACGCTTGCGCCGACGGGCAACGGTTCCGAGGATGAAGTGAGCACGAATCTGCAAACACAGATCAGGCTGCTGCAAAGCGACACGCTGATGGACGAGGTGACGAGCGGGTTGCTGGCGGCGCCGCACCCCGCGTTTGTACCGCAGCAGGATCTGCTCTCTCGTATGCAGCGCAGCTTGCACGTGGGCGGGAACAACCAGATCGCCTACAGCGCGTTGGTGACGGATGCCGCGGCGAGGATCAAGGTAAAGCCCCTGGGGCTTACGCGCCTGGTAGAGGTGACCTGTGAATCATGGAATGCGCAGTTCTCCGCGACGTTTTGCAACGCGCTGACTTCGACGTATCAGGACCAGGATCTGAAGACACGGTCTGCCGAAGCTGTGAAGACGCAGGACTGGCTGACGCGGCAGGTCTCAGACGTGCGCGACCGCGCGGAGGACTCCCGCAAAAAGCTGGACCAGGCGGTTGGGGGCAATGGGTTGATGCTCTCCCAGACGAGCACGAGCGCGGGAGAAGAACGACTGCGCTCGCTGCAGGACGAGTTGGTGAAGGCGCAGGCAGACCGCATGCAAAAGGAGGCCGATGCGGGTATTGCGCGGTCGGCTTCACCGGACACTCTGCCCGAGGTGCAGGACAATCCGGCTCACCGTGCGTACGACCTGAAGCTTGCGGATTTGCGCTCGCAGCTTACCCAACTGGTGCCGACGCTTACCGAACAGAACCCGAAGGTCATCAAGCTGCGGGCGCAGATCGCTGAAGCCGAGGCTGGGTTGAGGGCGTCGGCAACGAGCAGCACGAGCCGGCAAGGCAATGAGTTTTCCGCGGCGCGGCATCGCGAGGCATTGCTCGATGTGGCCTATAAATCGCAGGAAGCCTCTGTGTCCTCGGACCTGCAACGGGCGGAGCAGGTGAGCCTGCTGCGCAAGGAACTGGACTCAGAGCAGCAACTTTACCAGACGCTGTTGCAGCGTGCGAAGGAGGCGGGGTTTGCCTCGGCGATGCAGGCCGCGACGATTCGTGTGATCGACGCAGCGAAAGCGCCGCGCTTTGCAGCCTCACCGCGCCGCAGTCTGACGGCCGCCATCGGCCTCGTGCTTGGCAGCCTGATCGGATTGGTGATTTCGTTTTATCGTGACCGGAACAACAAGGTCTTCCGCATACCGGGTGATGTGTCCCGTTTCCTGCATGTGGATGAGCTGGGCGTGATTCCGGCGGCGAAGGCGATGGGACCGGGCTCGCTCGCGCTCAGGCGCAACGTGGTTGGAGCCGAAGTAGCGCCGCATGGTGACGCCATTTCGATGGCGCGGTGGAACGACGACTTTTCTCTCGCGGCCGAGGCCTACCGGAACGCCACGTTGTCCATCCTGCTGGCGGACTCTGCCAAGCGTACGCGGAGCTATGTGCTCTCGAGCCCAAATGTTGCGGAAGGCAAGACGACGGTCACCGCGAATCTGGGAGTGGCGCTGAGCAAGAGCCGCCTGCGGGTGGTCCTGATCGACGGCGACCTGCGCCGGCCAAACCTTCACAATGCGTTCGCGCTCAAGAATGACCATGGACTGCGCAACATTCTGCGGGGAGAGGTCGACCTGGAAACTGCGCCTGTGGAGGTGCTGACACGCGGTACTTTCCTGCCGAATGTGTCGGTAATTCCGGCCGGCAGCGGCAACGAAGACATCGTTGAGTTGCTGCACTCTTCCTACTACGGCGCCCTGCTGGCAAGGCTTTCACGGGATTTCGATGTGATCCTGATCGATTCGCCGCCGATCCTGCACATGGCCGATGCACGCGTGCTGGCGAGCCATAGTGACGGTGCCATACTTGTGTTTCGCGCAGGAATTACTACACGCGAACAAGCGGGTACGGCACGGGACCTGTTAACCCAAGACGGTGTCCGGCTGGTGGGCACGATCCTGAACGACTTTGACCCCGTGGCGGAAGGCAAGCCGGATTATTACGCCTCCTACTATCAGTACGGCCGGCAGGACACGGCGGAGCATGCCGAGGTTGGCGCATGAGCACGTCCCTTCTAGTGCCAGAGTCCGCGGCTAGCGAGAACGAAGCGGTCTTCGCGACGGCAGACCAAGGGCTTCTGCCTGTAGAGGCAGTCCAATCCACCGTCGCGAGCCGGGTCATCGGCGGCACGTCGGCGCTTGGGCTTGGGGTGGTGATCGAACGCGGCGCCGGCTTTCTGGCGAATGTGCTTGCAGCTCGAATTGGGGGGACGGCCACCTTTGGCGCCTACTCGCTTGCGATCTCAACCGCAAACAACATTTCGACCTACGCGGCGGGCGGGATCGGCGCGACGGCTGCACGGTTTTCCGGGAAGTACCCCTACGGCTCACCAAACTACTCGAACCTCGCGCGTGCACTTGCGATCGTGTCGGTGGTATCCGCGGCGCTGGCGGCGGTGGCACTGTGGTTTGGCGCTGGACCGCTCGCACATCTGCTGGGCCGCGAGCAGTTAACGACTCTGCTGCGGTGGGCTGTACTGTCGTCTGTGGGGCTGATCCTGCTGGAATGCGCGCGGGGGTTTTTCGTTGGGCAACGACGGCTGGTTGCGCTGGTGCTGCTTTCGGCGATCGTAGGCACGGGCATGGTCACGCTGCTGCCCACGGCTGCGCGCATGCATGATGCTACGCGGATGATCGTGATGCAAGGGGCGATTACCACGTTCGCGGTTGTGGCGTGTCTTGCGCTTGCGAAGCCGCTTGGTTTGCATGCTCCTATTGCCGCAACCACGCCAACAACGAGCTTGCCCGCGATGTTGCGCGAAGTTTGGTCGTTCGGTCTGGTACAGCTTGCGGGCCTGGTGTGCTCCAGCATGGCGGGTTGGTGGCTGATGACGCTGGTGGCGCGCACGGACAAGTCGCTGGTGCAGATGAGCTTTTTTGCGATCGCAAGCCAGTTGCGTAACCTCGCCGGCATCGGTCCCGGCTTGCTGACCGAAGGGTCTTACGCTGTGATGGCCGACCCCGGTGGCGAGGCCGACCGCACGCCGCACCGTGTGATGGCGTTATGCAGCTATGCGTCGGTGAGCGTGGCGCTTGGGCTCGCGGCTCTGGGAATCGTGGTGGTGCCGTGGGCGCTTACGGCTCTTTACGGGCGCTCGTATGCACCGGCGGCGCTGACGGTTGCGCTCGCGCTGGCGACGGCGGTGGTGCACATGGGGAATGCACCGGCGGCAGCCCGGCTGACGATCGTTTCGATTCGCGCTTCAGGGGTGATCAATACCCTT
This sequence comes from uncultured Acidobacteriaceae bacterium, assembly GCA_964243395.1. GTDB lineage: Bacteria > Acidobacteriota > Terriglobia > Terriglobales > Acidobacteriaceae > Granulicella. Next base: position 11,830 of record CAXTFS010000007.1, read on the forward strand.
TGGGCAGTGGTGGTCGCGGGCGCGGCGACAGTCTTTCTGCTGCATGGCGGCAATGCATGGAAGGCCATGCTGATCTATTTCGCCGCCCACATTTTGTCTTCACTGTTGGTGCTGCTGACGCTGCAACGCAAGGACGCCGTACCCGCCGGGCAGTTTAGCCTGTTCGCCTTCAGCACCGTGGGCGTGTCGGTTCTGGCTGTACTGGCGTTTCTGCGGGCCTTCAGGCCGGGAGCTACGGTTGGACTCACCGTTGCAATGTCTATCGTTCTCGTGGTACTGGTTGCCGGTCTGCGATTCTTCGGCAAACGCTATCAGTGGCTGCCTTCGCGCGCGGTGATGATGGGCGCTGCGAGTGGGCTAAGAGCGCGGCTTCCGCTGAGCATGGGAGGACGCCGCCATGTTTGAGTGCATGCTGATCCTCGCTGCTGCCATCGCAGTCGTGGGACTCGTGATCGCGTTCGACGGCAGCCGCGATGTCTTCCATCCGATGATTTTCATCGGGCCGATGTTCGCCTTCCTGTACTGCTGGATGCCGTTTCAGTTGCTGCAGCACAACGCGCTGGAGCGCTTCTTCGACGTCGACCAGTTGCGCTTTGTTCAGACGCTGAACATCCTGGGTGTGCTTGCTTTTGTGGTCTGCTGTCTGGCCGTCGGAGTTCGGCTGGGCAGGCAGAAGCTTGCGACTCGTCCCGCTGCGCCGAAGCTCTCGCTGCGCGTAAGCAGGCGTTTGCTCGCCGGCTCGCTGATCGTCGGTTCGATCGGCCTGGCGTGCTGGTGCACCACCATCCTCAACGTAGGCGGCTTTACGGCGGCGTTCAGCGCGTCCTATGGTGGCGGGCAGGACGACAGCGGCTATGTCCGCGATGGATCGCTGCTGCTGCTGGTTGGCGTGCTGCTTGCGGTGACGTCGCTCTCGGCCGGCGGCCCGCGCATCAAGGGATTGTTGCTGAGCCTCGTGTTCGGCCTTCCGTGGCTTTCAAGCGCGTTGCTGATGGGCCGGCGCGGGCCTACCTTTGCACTGGTCGTTGTGGTTTCGATGGGCTGGTACTTCAACAGGACCAAGCGTCCGCCGTTGCTGCTGGTGGGTGTGGCCGGCGTTTGCCTGGGTTGGTTCGTGCTGTTTCTGGTAACGAACCGCAGCTCGATTTATATCGGCTCCGACTTTGCCATGCAGACCGACGTGTCAGAGATGGTGGATAAACCCGATACCGGGAACGAGTACATTTACGGGTCGGGAACGGTACTGAGCGCGCAACGCCGCGACCACTACTTCTGGTGGCGTCGCTATCTGGCGCAGATCATGGTACGGCCCATACCCAGTGCGATCTGGACGACAAAATACGAGGACTTCGGCGTGCCGGAGCTGCTCTACAACGCAGGCACCGGCGAAGGTTTTGGCGACACGCTGGGCTGGGTGGGCGCGGTAGGGTCTGCCCCGGGCATCATCGCGGACTTCTGGGTAGAGGCGTGGTGGTTTGCGGTGCCGATGATGGGCATCGTGGGCTGGGTGTATGGCTTCGTGTGGAAGCGCGCGGTACTGCGTGGTGGGCCATGGGCGACACAGTACGTCATCCTGGCCGCGCTGTCCATCTATCTAGTAATGCAGACCGGGGAAGCGGTGATCTTCAGAACTCTGCTGCTGTCTATTCCTTCGTGGCTTACGTGGCGCTGGGCGATGAAGGTTCCCCAACGCAGGCCGGGCCGCCGCCTGTTTCCCGTCCGCAAGCGCAGCCCCCAGAGAGCGCGCGTGTTCGCTCCGTCCTTCGTAGCCGCTGTAACCGCTGACGTCCTGAAAGGAACTCCCCATGCCTGAACTGCTGCCTGTACCGTGCCGCGTTGCCGTCCTCTGGATCGACTGGTACCCATACCATGTTGCCCGCTTTCGCGGTCTGCTGTCCGCGCCCTCGCTCGCCGGCAGCACCGTCGGGATCGAGTTTGTCGGGGGCATCGGAGTGCATGCGGGGCTCAAGTTCCGCGAAGAGCTGCCTGCCGAACTGCCGATCGAAACCTTGATGCCCGGCACGGCTTGGCGGGAGGCCAACAAGTTTCAGCTTGCGCGCATGCTGTGGCGGCGGCTGTCGGCGCTTGCCCCGGAGGTGGTGCTGGTGCCGGGCTACTACACGTTGCCGGCAATTGCGGCGGCTGTGTGGGCGCGGTCCCATGGAGCCGCAAGCGTATTGATGACGGAAAGCACGGCGGGCGATCACCGGCGCTCGGCGTGGAAGGAGCGCGTGAAAGGATTGGGGCTCCGCATACTTTTCCATTGGGCAGTCGCCGGAGGCAAGGCTCACCGGGATTACCTTGGGCAACTCGGCTTTCCCGCGGAATGCGTCGCGGGCTATTACGATGTTGTCGATAATGGCTTCTTTTTGGAAGGAACCAAGGCGATACGTGAGCATTCCCCCGCAGCCTTTCGCCTGCCCTCTGAGCCTTACTTCCTTTACGTCGGCCGGCTGGCACATGAAAAGAATGTGGCCACGCTGATGTCGAGCTGGCTGAGCTATCGCGACGCGGGCGGCTCCTGGCCACTCGTACTGGTCGGAGACGGACCCGAAGCGGCTTCGCTGAAGGCTGTGGCTGCTGCTTCGCCGTATGCGAAAGAGGTGCTCTTCCCTGGCCTAAAGGCGTCGCGCGAGCTGCTTCCGGCCTATGCCTTTGCGGGATGTTTCGTGCTGCCCAGCTTGCGTGAGCCCTGGGGACTGGTCGTCAATGAGGCCATGGCTTCCGGCCTGCCGGTGCTGGTCTCCGAAGCCTGCGGCTGCGGTCCGGATCTGGTGAGTCAGGGGCTGAATGGTTTCTTCTTTTCACCGTCCGACGCGGGCGCGCTTACGAAGCTGCTGCACAGGATGGAGCAGTTGAGCCCCGGGCAGCGCGAGGAGATGGGACGGCGCTCGTCAGAAACCATTGCGCACTACTCACCCGAGCGCTTCGGGCGGGCCGTTGCAGCGATCGCAAATAGCGCTCAGACAGGCGCAAGCCTGCAGCCAGTCACAGGAGGAACACAATGACTTCCGTCGTTCTGAACCCACCGATGTCACTGCCATTGTTTCCGTCGCGGAAGCTGACCGCCGAACGATGGGTGGAGGTGGTTACGCATCTCGATCCAAAGTATGGGGGCCTGAGTGCCGCAGTGCCGGCGCTGGGCAGGTCGCTTGCGGCCTCACAGCACATCGACGTATCTCTTGCAGCCTTTTGTGCCGAAGGCGAACAGGTTGAACCCGCGGACTACGCTGCCGGCCAACTCAGTTTCTGGCCCGCGGCGCGCAAACCCTGGCTTACGGATTTGTTGCACGGTAACCGGCTGCGGAAGAACTTCATCACCTACCTGCGCGGTGCAAGTGGACTACACATTCATGGCCTGTGGGAACAGAGCACCTCCGAAGCAGTGAGCGCCGCGCGTGAAATGGGAATACCGTATGTGCTCTCCGCGCATGGCATGCTGGAGCCCTGGGCACTGGCAAGCAAGGGGCTCAAGAAGCTTCTGTACGCGATTCTTGTAGAGTGTGGAAACGTGGGCGGTGCGGCATGCCTGCACGCGCTGACGCAGGCGGAGGCCGATCAGTACATAGCGTTCGGCGCGCGGTGCCCCATTGCCATTATCCCGAATGGCGTGGACGTTCCCGACCGTGTGGATCCGGCGCTGTTCCTGCGCAGTTTTCCGAGCGTGCTGGGCAAGCGGATTGTCTTGTTTCTCGGCAGGCTCCACCCTAAGAAGGGCCTGGACCTGCTGCTTGAGGCTTGGTCTTTGCTCGCGCCGCTGTTTCCCGAGGCACAGCTTGTCATCGCCGGGCCGGACTCGGAGGACATGCAGGAGCGACTTTCGGAATTGGTTGCGCAGGGACAACTGGAAGACAGCGTGCTCTTTACGGGGATGCTCGACGGCGCGATGAAGTGGAGTGCGCTGGCAGCCGCCGAAGCATTCGTGCTGCCGTCCCACTCCGAAGGCCTGAGCGTTTCGGTGCTCGAAGCGATGGGGGTTGGTCTGCCGGTTGTCGTCACGACGGCGTGCAATCTGCCGGAAGTTGAGGAGTACCACGCGGGCTGGCAGATTGAACCGAGTCTGGATGAATTGACTTCCGCGATTGCAGGATTGCTGTACAACAGCCCTGCGGAGAACCGCGAGATCGGTGCACGTGGGGCAGCGCTCGTACAGGCTCGTTATACATGGGCGACAGTGGCACGCCAGATGGCGGACGTTTACCGCTGGGTCGCGGGTGGACCACGGCCCCGGAACGTGAAGCTGCTTCTCCAGGAGTGTGCCTGATGGCCTCGCAACCGGTAGTGCAGCTCTCGAGCTACGACAACTCCTGGTTCAATCCAGGAGGATCGAAGCTGCTTCGCGCAGCCTGGTTCTTTGTTGGTCAGCCAGTTGTCTCTTCCGCATGGATTCCGTCGTCCGGCCTGCGTGTCAGTCTCCTGCGATTTTTTGGCGCGCGAATCGGCCAAGGCGTTGTGATCAAGCCGTCGGTCCAGGTCAAGTATCCGTGGCATCTGGTCATCGGCGATCACTGCTGGGTCGGCGAGCATGTGTGGATCGACAACCTGACTACGGTGCGGCTGGAAAGTAATGTTTGTCTTTCGCAAGGTGCATACCTCTGTACGGGCAATCACGACTGGAGCGATCCGGCGTTCGGTCTGATCATCGCTCCCATTCATCTTTCGGAAGGCTCATGGGCTGGAGCGAAGTCGATTCTCACGCCTGGCTGCGTGCTTGGCCGTGGCTCCGTGGCCGCAGCCGGCGCAGTCATTGTGGGAGCAGTGCCAGACTTCGAAGTGTACGTCGGCAATCCGGCCGAATTCGCCAAGGTACGCCGCGTGCAGACCAGAGACACGCAAGCCGAACAGCCGGGCAACGCAGCTCGTGATTCCGAGAAAGCTTCCTTATGAAGATTTTGTTTATCAACCAGTTTTACTGGCCCGATTCCTCCGCCACCAGCCAACAACTTACCGATCTGACTGTCGGCCTTGCTGCGCGCGGGCATGACGTCACGGTGCTTTGCAGCGCAGGCGGGTATGCTGCCGCTGCTTCCGCTCAGGCGCCGGTCGGTGTAAAGGTTCTGCGGGTCAACGCGCTGCCCTTCGTACGGGGCAAGGCTGGCAGGCTGATGTCCTACCTCTCGTTTTATGCGGTCGCCGCCGCGCGCGGGCTGCTGACCAAACGGTCGGACATGGTGATCTGCATGACGACCCCGCCGCTCATCGCACTTGTGGGTGTCCTGATCAGGGCGGTGCGTGGCTCGCAGTTTTTCGAGTACGAACAGGATCTCTACCCGGACGTCGCAGTCGACCTGGGCATGTTCAAGCGCGGCGGCTTTGTCGACCGGGTGACGGGCGCCCTGATCGACTTCGCACGCCACCAGGCAGACGGACTGATTGCCCTAGGCCCCTGCATGCGCGACCGGCTCATCGCACGCGGCATTCCGGGCTCAAAGATTTTCGTTGCGGAGAACTGGGCCAACAGTAAGGCAATCACTCCGATGCCGCGTCCTGGCGACTCAAAGGAAGTGGTGGTGCTCTACTCCGGCAACCTGGGGCTTGCGCATGACCTGGGTACACTGACCGGTGCAATGGAGGTGCTGAAGGAAGACACGCGCTTCCGCTTCCTGTTTGTCGGCAACGGGGGCAGGCGTCAGGAGCTCGCAGATTTCTGTACCGTAAACGACATCCACTCCGCCGAGTTCAGGCCGTATGTTCCGCGCGACCAACTGTCTGAAGGGCTCGCGCTGGGAGACATCGGCCTGGTCACGCAGCGCGACGATTGTTGCGGCTCCGTAATTCCTAGCAAGCTCTACGGCATTCTCGCCTCCGGGCGGCCGCTGTTGTACATCGGGCCCAAGGCCGCCACCCCGGCACTCATCATCGACCGCCATGCCTGCGGCTGGCATGTCAGACCCGGTGATACGTATGGGCTATGCCGCATCCTGCTCGACCTTGCGCGCAACCCGCACCTGATGAAGGAGGCTGGAATGCGCGCACGGCAGGCACTGGAGCAGCACTACGATCTGCCGCAGAGCATACAACGATTCGACGAAATCATCAGTGCACCCCTGCACCTGCAAGCACCAGTCCTGCAGGAGTTTGCTCTCTCTTCAACCGCATCCTGACGGTCGTATCCAGCTTCATCTACGTGCTCGCTTTCCGGATAAAAGATCAACTCTGAACGCAGCCGTCGAGGCCACACACTATGCAGACTTTTCTGATTCTCGGTTTTACTGCTTTCGTACTCTGCCTGGGTTTGACTCCGCTTTGCCGCAACCTGTTTCTCCGTGCCGGCCTGGTCGACCTTCCCGATAGCGACCGCAAGTTCCACCTGCGGGCGGTTCCGCGCATGGGCGGCGTTCCCATTGTGATTTCCTACGTAAGCTCCCTGTGTCTGGTTGTGTTCTTCAACCTTGGAGGCGGCAAGCTCTCCATACTACATGAGCATCTCTTTAAGGCTCTGCTGCCTGCGGCGGCCATCATCTTCGCTACGGGGTTGATGGATGACATCCTCGGCCTGAAGCCTTCGAAAAAGCTGCTCGGCCAACTGGCTGCCGCAGTTCTCGCGGTGGTCATGGGGGTCAGGCTCTCCTTAAGTGCTACTCACCCGTGGATTGGTGGCGCGTTGTCGGTCTGCTGGCTAATCGGCTGCAGCAATGCGATCAACCTGATTGACGGCATGGACGGTCTCGCAACCGGAGTCGGTCTGTTGGCTACGCTCACGACGTTGCTCGTGGCGCTGCTCAGCGGCAACGTAGGCCTTGCGCTCGCGACGATTCCGCTTGCCGGATGCCTGCTTGCTTTCCTGCGCTACAACTTCAGCCCGGCTTCCGTCTTCCTTGGCGATTGTGGCTCGCTGACGATCGGATTTCTGCTGGGCTGCTTCAGCCTTATCTGGAGCCAGCACACAGGTACGGTTGTCGGCATACTTGCGCCCCTGATGGCCCTAGCGCTGCCGCTCATCGACGTCGGACTGGCCATTGGCCGGCGCTTCCTGCGGGCCGTTCCGATCTTCAAAGGGGACCGCGGACACATTCATCACATGGTCCTTGGCCTTGGTTTCTCCACTCGAGGCGCGGCATGGGTGCTGTATGGAGTGTGCGGCATTTGCGCTTCGCTGGCCATTATCACCAGCGAGAGCCGCAAGGGTTTTGGATGGCCTCTGCTGGCCCTCTTTTGCTGCCTCGCCGTAGTTGGGATTCACAAGCTGGGCTACACAGAGTTCAAGAGCGCACGACGCGCCCTTTCCCATACGGCCGCACGCCAGGCGGTTTCGGACGAAATCTACCTTCATGAGCTCACGCAGGCACTCCTGCGCGCCGACTCGGTTGAGCACTGGTGGAGCGTCGCAAGAAGCGCGTTTATGGAGCTTGGCTTCGCCTCAGTCGACCTGGAAATTTACGGACGTTCCTTTCAGGAGGACTTCGTTTCCGACGCGCGGCAACCATCCTGCCGGCTCCACCTGGACCTGGGCGAAAACGGCTTGATGATCCTGACTCGTATGCCGGGAACGGACACTCCGCGCATGATGATGGCTGCCCTCCGGCAGTTGCAGACCTCGATCGAACAGCGTCCTTCCTTCCTGAGCTTTGCTCCCGCCTCCCGTAAACAGCGGGGCGTCACCATAAGCGCCGCTTAGACGCTTCCCTGGGTATCCATATGACTTCTTCTTCCTCTCCGCTCTGGCATCTGCTGCAAGTCTCCGATGTGCTTGACACTGAGTTTGCCTCCGCGCTGGCGGAAACCGTGCCAGTCCTCGCGTGGGAACCGCGACGTTCCCTTATGCCCAGCCGCATTCCTGTCGGCGAGGAAGAAGAACGCCTCTTCTACAACAACTCATGGGATCAGCCGGAGCCTGCCCTCCGGGTGCGCCAGCTACCCCTCCTGCGCGGATTTGCGAGGATGCCGATTTCGCTCTTCGCGCGCACAGGGCCTGCAGTCCTCGCACGTTTGCTGGCGCAGACCCCCGACCCGGCGCGGTCTCCGCTCATCTGCACCGCACCGTTCTTCGCACCGGTCGCGGAGCTGTGGCCGGGACCGGTGATCTACTGGCTGGCTGACCTGATTGCGGAGTACCCCAGCCAAGATCGCGATACGGTCATCCGGCTCGACCGTCGTCTTTGCCGCGCCGCGACTCTGGTCTGTCCCAACTCGGCGCGGTTGAGGCAGTACCTGGTCGAGCACGCCGCCTGCGATCCCGACAAGATCCAGGTCCTGCCAAATGCTACGCGTACGAGCAATCTGCTGGCGGAGGTTCCGCACGCCCCTACTACCCTGCCGAGCGCCATCAGCCCACTCGAACGACCGCTCGCGGGAGTCATAGGCAACCTGGCCGGCAACATGGACTGGGTCATGCTGGAACACCTCATCGAGCTGACGCCCTGGCTCTCCTGGGTGTTCGTTGGACCTGTACACATGGCGATTCCAGATCCGGTCGCGAGGCAAGCCCGGAGTTCCATGATGGCACATCCGCGCACTGACTTCGTGGGACGCAAGCCGTACGGAGAGCTCGCCGCCTACGCCCGATCCTTCGATGTAGCAGTCTTGCCGTACAAGATGTGCGAGCCGACCTACTCTGGCTCGAGCACGCGATTCTACGAGCACCTTGCCGCATGCCGCCCCATGATCGCCACACCGGGTCTTGAGGAGCTGACTCGCAAAGTTCCTCTACTGTCTCTGGTCAACGACGCGGAAGAGGCCGCCGCAGCTCTGAACCAGCTTCGCGCCAGGCACTTTGACGATGGCCTGGCAGAGATGCGCTGGAACGCAAGCAGGGATGGCAGCTGGCAGGTCCGCGCCCATACTGTCCAGCAGGCTCTTGCCGAACGGCTCAACTCACCCGCCCAGGTGGAAGCACTTCAAGGTGCTGTCTTCGCCTGACGGTATATCTCTGACACGGTTGCATCGTTTTGCTGCCAGTAGCCCGCGAGTACCATCAGGATGTCTCCCCCGCGTACCGCATCCACCAGCTGCTGGCGGTGCGCGGATAGCTTGCCGGGGTCGACATCGTTTACAAGGTTGGCACCAAAGGCGTGCGGATAGAGAGCCCGCACCGCGGCGGCTGTGCTCACGTCCCCATGAAATAGAAACGTTTGGAACGGAGCGGTTGCACGGCTCATGCGCAGGCTGGATTCTTCAGGGATCAACAACGAGTCAGGCATGGCAGCTGCGGCTTGCTCGATGATTTCGGCCGGCAGGGTGCTGCCATCGGCCCGTACGGTCGAGTCCAGGTAAAACAGCGTGGCTCCCCAGCGGTCGTAGGCAAAGCGCATCTTGCGGATGAGTTCAGCGGCGACCTCGCTCTCCGGAAGAAACGCCTGATGCGCGCTACCATCCGCGGCTATCGTAAACCGCTGCGGCCGCACGCAGACCCCTACACGAAGACCCGCATCGTGAATGATTCTGAAGTACGCGTCGACGAGCTTCATGCCCGCGTGCGGCCCGCTGATAACGAGACTCTCCATCTCCGGCGCGGCCCTGGCGATCTGGTCCGGCGCGCAGACATAGCTCGTATCCTGCGGGTACTGCTCACCTTCGATGTCCCAGGTGATCGCACCTTGCGCATCCAGGCGCTTAAGGTTTGCAACCACTTGCCCGGCCTGACGCAGGACTCGATTTTGGAATGCAACCAGGCCACCGCGAACGTCGACTGCAGCGTCTGTGAAATACCGCCGGGGATTGTTCTCGTACCCTGCCGGCGGCGGCTTGTTCCCTGCCGGAGAGCTCGCTAGAAACACGGTTCCAATGATCCGCCGGTCTGTCCAGTGCAGCGTCTCCGGCCAGCGCGTTCGCCACGCTGCGTAAGCATCGCCGGCAACTTGCTCAACCGGGACTCCCCTCGCGGCAAAGCGCACGGACAGGGTAAAGCGATCGGTTTCGCCAGGCTTGACTGCCCTGCCTGGCGCACCGGGGCGACCCTGAAGCGCGTCGGGACGAGTACCACTGACCAGAACCTCGGATGCTCCATCCTGGCCTGCTTGCAAGCCGCTGTACAACACCTTCTGTGCGTCGGCAGCAACGACTGCAATCTTTCCTTCGCCCCAATCCCTGCTGGTCACACCGGGAGCTTCCCCGTTGTCGACGATTGTGGTTGCACTCCCGCTCCGCAGGTGCAATGCCAGCGGATAGATCTCTGCTCCATCGAGCACCACGCTCGACCCCGGCTTGTTGATCTCGGTGACCTGCATGTCGAGCGCCCCTGCCCTCACCAGGTAGCGCACCTGAACTTCACCCCAGACGAACCTGTAGGTCCAGGTCTTCGTAGCCGCGTCCCACGATCGGTCGTCGTGGTTCTCGCCCCATCCGTACTGCCCTTGCGTTGCCGCGCGACCGCTCGCGTCGTAGCACTTCATATGCCCAATGTGAAATGCGTCAGCGGGCCATCGCTCCACATCCTCCAGCACCTGCCCGTTGTAGGTCAGGCGCTCCAGTCCCTTGACGCTAAACTGCACCTGCAACCCCGACGCTGGCGGCTGCGGTGGGGCCTTGGTAGCCAGCAAGAGCAGCAACGCAGACAGCTTCCAGGCCGCCATTACTGCGGGTCCGCGGAGAGCAGATGAGCGTGCACAATGAAGCGCTTTGGCGCGGAACCGATGAACTCGAACGGGTAGCAGGTGATTAGCGTCATTTCCGGCCGCTCACCGATGTCAAGCACCCGTACCTGGTCAGGAGTTACAATTTCCGTTCGATCTACCTGGTACACCCATGTTCCCCGAGCGTCGCGCACCTGCATCTCCATTCCTGGCTGAATTCTCCGCAGCGGTCGGAAAAAGGTGTCGCGGTGCCCTGCCAGCACCAGGTTTCCGAGTCCGCCCGGCAGCGCCGTTCCCGGAACGTGGCCCACCCCGCGAACAAGGGATGCACTATCGTAATTGCGCATCATCGGTACGGAAAGCCCAAGCGCGCCAATCTCGAGCCGCCCAATCACAGGGTCCGTGGAACGAGCCGTGCTTTGCTCCGCCGCTTCGACAGCGGGGGTTATATGCATCGAAGCCTGCGCGGCACCACGAGCTTCCATCTGTTCCGCGCCAAACATGATCGCGCACAAACACCCGCAAAGCCATAACCCGACCTCTAGCAGTTTCGCCGGCAGGCCGGGCCTTTTACGCCGTTGCCCGTTTACCAAGTGGCCGCCACTCTACGGCGAGCCAAAGCTCCCGCAAATCCCAGAGACACTAATCCGCTGAGTAGCACGAGGGGCAGGTATCCTGCGGTGTGCGGCAAGACCGACATGACCGGACGGGCCTTCGGACGCGGAGGCGCCTGGTAGCTCGCTATCTGCTGGGGCGCCCGCACCGTTGGAGTGGGACCCGGTGTCTGCACACTCGCAGTTTGTGCGGCTGCCGTCTGCCGGGGTGCCTGATAGCGTTCAGCAGCGATTCCCTTCCCGCTGCCCTCCGGGCCGACGGTTGTCGGAGACAGCATCCAAAGCGTAACCATCTTCATATCTACCGATGAGAGCTTTGAATCGGTGGACATGCCTTCCGACGCAGGGTCCACGGCGGGAATCGTGGTATTATTTGCCTTCGCGATTCCTACGGCTTCCTCTTTCGGGTAAACAAATTCTGCCAGCGTCCCATTTGGAAACGAGTATCCACGCAAGGCGTTCTTGCCTTTGCTGCTGCTCAGCTTGATAGGCCCCTGCTCCGCCGGCTTCTGCAAGCCGCTCGCCGGAAGAGCAAGGAAGGTGGTCTCCTGCTTGCCGTTGCGGTCGATCCGTACGATCATTCGGTCGCTCAGGTGATCCACAATGCGGATGGTGTACTCGCCAGGCTTCAACATCTTGCCAGGAACCTGGGTCTGACTGTCCACGGTAAAGCTTGAAACTTCGTCGCTTACTGTACCTTCGTCCATCCCCCGGGCAGCCAGTACCAGCGCAGCGGGCGTGTACATGACCGGTGCTGCGTTCGAAGCGATTGGTGCGGCGATCAGGCCCATAGCCATCCAAACACGTAGTTTCATCTAACTTCTCCTCGGAAAAACTAGCCCGGGCCTCTCGGTTCCCGGGCATGAATGGCCTTACCTTTCGTTCCATGC
>CAXTFS010000008.1:0-23536 GCA_964243395.1 uncultured Acidobacteriaceae bacterium
GCTCCGGCCGCCCCTTGGGCACCGCGCAGAACCCGCAGCGCCGGGTGCACAGGTTGCCGAGCATCATGAACGTGGCAGTCTTGTGGTTCCAGCACTCGCCAATGTTGGGACAGTGCGCGCTCTCGCACACGGTATGCAGATTCAGGTCGCGGGCCAGCTTCTTGAGCGCGTGAAAGGTGTCGCCGATCGGCGCGCGCGCCTTCAGCCAAACCGGTTTGGCAACCGGTTTACGCGGGCTGAGGTCGATCTGGATCAGCGTTTCGGTCTGCAGGAGCGGAGCCACGGCTGCCTTTCATTGTAGCCGCGGGCTCCTGGTATAAAAGCGCTCCGGGATGCCACGTTCGTCCGACGCCGGTTACGCCAGAGCCATGTTCAGGTTGTCGATCGCTTCATCCACCTCGGCGCGGTTCTTGTAGCCCACCGTGACGGAATCAACACCGGCATTGCGGAAGGCGTAGCGCATGGCTTTCTGACGGTCTTCGCGGTTGAAGACACCTTCGCCGATCAGCTTCATGCTGACCACGCCCATGCCTTCCTTGCGCACCTGCTTCACGTGCTCGACGACCTCGGGCACATTGCCGAGTTCGTCGGTGTCATGGTGCTCGGAGTCCATGCGGGTGCCCTTGTGGTTCATGCGAATCATGGCGACCTGCAGCCAGTCGTTGCCCGGCATCTGGCGCAGGGCCGGCAGGCCGTGTACCGACGCGCCGCGGCTCACGATCACCTTGCGCTGCTGCGCCTCCATGATGCCGTCCTGCCAGCGCTTGCTGGTCTCGGGCCAATCAGAGGTGTGCTGCCAGTGCAGCAGCATGATGTCGAAGTAGTCCGTGTTGGCCTGCTTGCGGAGCTCGTCGAATCGTACCTGCGGATTGACGTGATCTTCCGTGGTGATCTTCGACATGATGCGGTAGCTGTCCCGCGGCACGCCCTGCAACGCGACCCCGAGCATGCGATGCATGTCCGTGTAAGAGTCGGAGGTCTCAAAGAAGCGGATGCCGCGGTCATAGGCGTAGCGCACCAGGGACGTGAAGCCTTCCTGCCCCAGGTTGCGCTGTACCGCACCGTTAAAGCTGCCGGTGCCAAAGGCGAGCCGGGTGACCTTTACGTTGGAGCGGCCCAGTGTCACCCAGTCGGTGGCCTTGGCGGGCTCGGCGAGCAGGGGAAGGCTGGTGGTGGCGAGTGCACCGGCAGCGATACCGGTCTTGACGAAGTCACGTCTGGAGAATTGCGCCATCGGGAGGGCTCCTGTATGTCTGGATTCCTGGATACCACGCGTGCCCTTCTACTATCCGTCAGAAGGCCAAAGAAGGGCAAGACCGTTCAGCGCAGACGCTCGCGGACCTCGGTACGGCTGAGATACAGAAAGAACAGCAGGGCGAACAGTCCCTGCACCAGGTAGGGCGGCCGGTGCGCGGTGTGGAAGCCGTAAAAGTAGCCGACCGCCATCAGCACGCAGCCGGCGGTGGCGATCGCCCATCCCCACCGACGCAGCCGCAGCATGCCGAATACGCCCACCACCATCATGGTGCAGATGCCGAGGATGGCGTACTTCGCCGTCCCCGTGCCGAAGGTGTTGCGCATCGCGGCGAACACGTTGAGCAGCGCCATGAGCAGGAGGTACATGCCAATCATGGCCATGCCGGGCAGCATGCCCTGCGACTCACCCGCAGGCGTGCCGGGAAGGCGACGCGTGGCAAACCCCGTATCCGCTGCGGGTGCGGCGGTGGGGTCTTCGAAGCGGCTGGGAGTGGGCTCTGGCATGCGGAGTTTCGGGATCAGACGGTGTGCAGATAAGCGAGCAGCGCCGCCAGGTTTTCCGGATCGATGTTGGGCTGCGCGGGCATCATGTTGCGTCCATGCAGGATCGTTGCGGTGACGCGGTCATCGTGGGCCGGTGCGCCCGAAGGCAGGTAGGGCTTCCTGAACAGACCGGCCAGGGCGGGACCGTTCTTAGCCTGGCCCGAACGCTCGTAGTGGCACACCGCGCAGCGTGCCTGGAACACGTTGTAACCGGCCGTCTGCTGTGCGTCGAGCTGGTCCAGCGGGGTCGCCGGCGGTGTGCTGTGGCAGCCGGCCAGCAGGGTGCCACAGCAGAGCCAAAGGGCAAGGACACGCCCTACCCTCGGGTGCAGCGGAATCACTTGGCGGCGTCCTTGAAGATCCGCTCGGCCAGGAAGTTTTCGACCTTGGCCTGATCGCGCAACATGCCGAAGTAGGCCGTCTTCAGAAGCTGCGAACGACTGTCATGGATCTGCTGACGAATGGCCTGCTGCACGCGCGGATCGTTCAGGTCGCGCTGCCCCGCCTGGGCCTTCTCAAACAGCCGGAAGATGGCGTAGGCGCCGACCTTGTGGGGGTCCTTCGGGTCGGGCAACGGGATGACGTCGGTGTCCTGCCCGGCCTTGAGATTGCTGACCAGCGCGAACAGGGCGGGCGTGGACTTCAACTGCGTCTCAGAGACCGTGCCCATATCGCCGCCGTTTGAAGCGGTCTGCGGGTTCTCCGAGTAGTTCATCGCGATCGTCCCGAAGTCATCGCCCGCGTCGAGCCGGTTCTTGAGCACCTGAATCTTCTTGCGGGCATCCGCATCCGAGGACGCCTTGGAGTTCTGCAGATTGCCCGTTGTGGGTCCGGGTGTCGCCGTGACGATGATCTGGCCCAGGTGGAATTGGTTGTCGATCAGGTCGAACTCGCTCTTGTGCGCGTTGTAGTACGCGTTCACGTCAGCGTCCGTGACGGTGATCTTGGAGTTGATTTCCTTGTTCAACAGCTTGTTGATGGTGAGCGAGCGGCGCAGGTCATGCCGCACATCGGCGAGGGTGTGATTGGACGCCTTGAGTCGCGCCCCGAACTGCTCTTCGGTGTAGGGGGCCTTCATCTCCTGCACCTTGGCATCCACCTCGGCATCGGTTGCCGTGAGGTTCAGCTTGGCGGCGCGCTGCTCAATGATCTCTTCCAGGATGAGTTCGTTGAGCAGATTCAGCTTTAGCGAATCGGTTTGCTCGGCGGTCGGCGCGCCCTGCTGCGGATTGCTCTGCAGCTGTGCGGCATAGACCTTATCCAGATCGGTGCCGGCAATTACCTTGCCATCGACCGTGGCTACCGTGCCCTCACGCGTCGCTTTGTGGCAACCCCCGAGGATGAGCAGCGCGGTCCCAAGACATGCTGTGGAGGTGCGATGGAACTTGCGCATCAACGATCGGTCCTCCGCGACGAGCCGCGCCCGCGCGTACCTCCCAGTTTACAGGAGGTTTGCCCTTTTCCGGCGATCAGCGCGCCTGCGCAGGAGAGGCTTTTGGAGACTGCAGCGCCAGGCAAAGGCAGGCGCCAACTGCCGCCAATCCTGCAATGGTGTACAGCCCGCCGCTGAAACCGTGGGTAAGGTCTTTGAGCCGACCGGTGAGGAACGGGCCCAGAAAGCCGCCTATACCGCCGACCATGGTGATGATCGCCACGCCGCCCGCGGCAGCCTGGCCGCCCAGCACGCGTGTCGGCAGCGCCCAGAACGGGCCCATGAGACTCCAGTAGCCCATCGCGGCCAGGGTCATGCCTACCAGCGCAAAGGCGAAGCTGTGCGTGAAGCCCGCCAGTGTGAACCCGACCATGCTCAGCAGCAGGCAACCGGCGATGTGCAGACGGCGCTCCCCGGTGCGATCGCTGGACCAGCCGGTAAAGACAGTGAACAACGCGGCGGCCACATAGGGCACGGTGGCATACCGTGCAATCAGGCTGGCTGCTCCCGGCGTAAGCGCGCCTCCGGACGTGCCGCCCACGTGCAGAAAGTTGTTAAGGATGAGCGGCATCCAGAGATTCACGGTGTACACGCCGACCTGGTCGAGAAAGAAGATACCGGCGAGCACCCACACCATGGGTGTACGAAAGGCATCGCCAAGCGAATGCCGCTCTGTGGCGCCGCCCGCCTTACGGTCGCGCTCCAGTTCGCCATCGAGCCATTGCTTCTCATCTGCCGTCAGCCAGGTCGCATCGTCGGGCTTGTCCTTCAGCACGAAGAGGACCGAGATGCCCATCAGCAGCGTCGGTATGCCCTCGGCCAGGAACAGCCACTGCCATCCATGCAGATGTCCCCGCCCTTCAAGCTTCAACAGTGCACTGGCCAGCGGCGCGCCGATCACACCCGCAATGGAGGTGGCGGTCATGAACTTTGCCACGGCACGCGCACGTTCCTGCGATGGAAACCAGAACGTGAGATAGAGGATCATGCCGGGGAAGAAGCCGGCTTCCGTGACGCCCAGCAGAAAGCGCATGATCTCAAATGAATGCGCACCGCGCACAAACATCATGGCGCTCGCAACAAAGCCCCAGCTGATCATGATCCGTGCAATCCAGTGCCGCGGCCCGAACTTGCCGAGCAGCAGATTGCTGGGCAGATCGAACATGGACGATCCTAGGAAAAATACACCTGCCCCGATGCCGTACACCGTGTCACTGAGGTGAAGATCACGCTTCATCTCCAGCGCCGCAAAGCCCACATTGACGCGATCCAGATACGCCAGGATGTAGAGGACAAAGATGTACGGAATCAGCCGCCAGGCGATTTTCGAATAGACTTTGGCGCCATCGATGGGCGCGATGTTGGCCGCTGCAGACATGTGCATGTGGGATGCGGGCCGAGGTCTACGGATGAGCAAAAGTTGACCGGTCCTCACCCTCGTGGGAGGACCGGTGAATCTTGTTGACGTAATCCAAGTAGCTCCGGCCGCATTCCGGGCCGATCGATCTGGATCTACAGCTTGCCCAGCTCGATTACCCGCACGCTGCTGATCGCCTCAACCGAGCGCAGGGCTTCGATGGCTGTGGCCAGGGCTGCCTCGCCGGCATGCTCTACGCCGTCGATCTGGATCACGGCAACGGCCTGGGTGGCCGCCTTGCCGCCATCGGCGTTCCTGCGGCCAAGGGCAAAGCTGGCGATATTCAACTTCGCTTCCCCAAGCACCGTGCCAATGCGACCGATCACGCCCGGAACGTCGTTGTTGCGCACCACCACCAGCGTGCCCGCAAGCTCGGCTTCAACATCGATGCCGTCATAGCGCATCAGGCGCGGCGAGGAGCCGTGCAGCACGGTGCCCGTCACGGCGGAATCGCCGCTCGCGGAGTGTGCAATCAGCCGCAGCGACGCACCGGTGCCACCCGGCGCGTACTCGCGCTTGTTCTCCTGCAGCCGGATGCCGCGCTCTGACGCAGCCGACGCGGCGTTGATGCGATTCACACCCTCTGCCCCGAGCAGCAGCCCGGCGATGGCGGCATTGCGAATCAGATCGGTCTTCAGCTGTGCGAGCCGGCCGTTGTAGTTCAGGGTCAGGCTGTCAATGTTGCCCGTGCCCTCCGATCCCATGGCATGACCAAGGAACTGGCCGAGCCTTGCGGCCATCTCGATGTAGGGCGAGACTTCGGCATACTCCTCTTCACTCAGCGACGCGACGTTGACCGCGTTCTGCACCACGCCCAGCTTCAGAAAGTCGCGCACCTGGTTCGCCAGTTGAATGCCGATCGCCTCCTGCGCCTCATCGGTCGATCCGGCAACGTGCGGGCTGAGCAGGACGTTGGGAATGTCGAAGTAAGGCGAATCTTTCAGCGGTTCCGCGCGAAAGACATCCAGCGCCGCACCTGCGACCTGACCGGACTCGAGCGCATCCACGAGCGCGTCATCGACGATCAGTTCGCCACGCGCACAGTTCACAATGCGCACGCCGGGCCGCATGATGGCGAGTGACATTTTGTTGATCAGGCCTTCGGTCTGCGGGGTCAGGCCCACATGCAGTGAGAGGTAATCGCTCTCTCCGAAGATGTCATCGATGCCCACCAGCGCCACGCCATTTTCGCGCGCGATCACGGGGGCGATGAAGGGGTCATAGCCGATCAGATACATCCCGAATGCCTTGGCGCGGCGCGCGACCTCAAGTCCGATCCGGCCCAGGCCGACGATGCCCAGCGTCTTGCCGCGCAGCTCCGTGCCCTGCAGTGCTTTCTTGTCCCACTTGCCCTCATGCATGCCGGCGTTGGCGCGTGGAATGGATCTTGCCATGGCGATCATGAGCCCCAGCGTGAGCTCGGCGACGGCCACCGCATTGGCGCCCGGGGTGTTCATCACCACAATGCCGCGCCGTGTGGCGGCAACGGTGTCGATGTTGTCGACGCCCACACCCGCACGTCCGATGAGACGAAGCTTCGGCGCGTGTTCGAGCAGCGCGGCATCGGCCTGCACGGCAGAGCGAACAATCAGCGCATCGGCGTCGGCAAGCGCGGCGGGAAGACCACCCGCGGGGATCGCATCCGCGGTGACGACCTCCCAGCCCGCTTCGGCCTGCAGGATGGCGAGTGTAGCGGGCGAGACTTTTTCAGCGATAACGATCTTCACGGCGAGCTCCGGGCGCACAGGCGTAACCAACCTACTGCAACAACTTAGTGTAGCTGTGCGACCGGCGAACGACTGCAGGGCAGAAGGCCGGCTATTCCGCCGCGAGCTCCCGGTAGTCCTCGCCAAGGTTGCGCATGAGGTCGGACAACATCGAGAGGTCGGTGAGTGCGGTGGCGGACGCATCCGTGACGCTTGTGAGCTCTGCCGGGGAGAGGTCGGCCAGCGCACGGCCGCCAACCAGCAGCTGCTGCCGTTGATACATGGCGCGAACGTACTCGATCATCGCTGTGTACACATACTGCTGCTGCCGGTAGACGCTGTCGATGTCCTGAACGTCGCGGTAGGGCATATAGGCGAAGGCCCCGGTGTCACGCGCTGTGTCGTAGGCGGAGGTCTCAAAGGAGTCCCACGACCAGATCGCCGTGAGACGCGCATCACGCGCCGCATCCGGTGTTTTCGCGATGGTTCGCAGCAGAACAAGGTCACGGAGCAGCGTGGTCTTCGTGGAGGCCATGGTGCGCTGGTTCTCGGCGAACTTTGCCTGGTTCAGCCTAGCCTCAGCACGCAGGTTCACGTGGGCGACGTGCACCAGGTGGCGACGGTGCAGCATCTCCACGCTTTGCTCAAGGCCGATCGCGATCAGCAGGCCAACGACGATCGTGGCGATGTGCACAAAAAAGTCGCGCCAGCTGTGGAGCGAGTGATGTGGGGGATGCACTTCCATCGTGTACGCGCCCTCTGCGGGGTCAGCCCTTCTTCAGAATGGCGCCGAGCTGTTGATCAAGTTCTTCCAGAAGCTGCCTGGTGGTGAACAGATCCACGTAGGTAATCCGGTTTTCATGGATCATCTCTCCGTAGTCCGCGGCCGTGATGTGGTCGAAACCCTTGTCCGCCATCACGGGAGCGAAGGCGTCCGTTTCGCGATGGAAGATGCTCAGAAACTGTGCGTTCACGGTGTTTTGCATGCCGTAGATCTCGGCATAGCTCTGCGCCTCGGCATAGGGCATGTAGCTGAGCGCGCCGGTGTCACGTGCAGTGGTCCAGGCAGTCTCGTCCAGATCGTTCCATTCCATGTGGAAGTCAAGCGAGCGGTGTTGATTGGACCCTTTCGGTTGGGCTTGCATGGCGTACAGCGTCGCGATGTCGGCGCGGACGTGATCCCCGTTCTGGGTTAGCGAAGCGAGGTCCTTGTGCACGGCATCCTGGTTGGCCCGCAACTCATGCCGGATATTCTCGCGGGCCTCGCGCACAATGTGCCTGTGGTGCGCGTACTCCACAAGACCTTCCAGCATGAGCGCGATAAACAGGCCCACGGTCATCAGGCCGACATGGGTCAGGGCGTCGCGCCAGGAGTGCACAGGTTCATGCGGTGGATGGACGTCCATGGCCGCAGTGTATATGCCTCGCGGGGAGGTCCGGTTCTGCGGTGGCGACGCTTACAGAGCGCCGGGACTGCCCCCCGGCTTCTCCCCACCGGGCGCGGCAGCGGGTGTTGCGGACTTCGGCGACACGTAGGGCGGCGGCGGTTGCACACCGGCAACGCGCAGCGCCTGGTCGATGATGCCGTACAGGAACTCGAGCGAGACGGCCCCATCGATCTTGTCGCCGTTGATGAACAGCGTGGGCGTCGCGGCCAGGCCCAGCGAGCTGCCAAGATCGCGCGACGCATTCACCGCGGTGGCGTCCTGCTTGACCAGGCACGCGTCGAGCTTGGCACTGTCGACCTTGCGGAATTTGCCCTGCTCCCGGGTCAGGTTGTCGAGCTGTTCCGTCGCACGAGGCAGCGTCTTGTCGGCCTTGGCGTCCTTTGGATCGGCACCGAACTCACCCGCATGGGCGTGGATGTAGTCCACCTCGGACCAGTAGCCGTCACCCGACTGCGCCCCCAGACAGTTGGTGTCGATCGCAGCGCGTGTGGCCCAGGGATGCTGCTCGGGCGGCAGGGGAAAGTCCTTGTAGACGAAGCGCACCTTGTCGCCATACCGCTGCGTAATCGAAGGAAACAGCGTCGTGTGCAGCCGGGCACAGTAGGGGCACTCCAGGTCGTCAAAGCCCACGATCAGGACGGGCGCGCTCTCAGGGCCGCCGCGCGCCGGGCGACCCGCATCTGAGACCAGCGTCTTCGGATCGGCGGAGATATCGAACTTGGTGATCTGCGCCAGGGTCTTGCCGTCGTGCGAGAGCTGAAAAATGATCGGCGACGAGGTGCGGCCCTCGCTGGTGACCGTGACCGTCACGGTGTCGTAGCCGGGAAACTCCGAAGGCGAGCGGCCCAGCACATTGACCGCAGTCTCAGGCGGCAACTCGGCCTTGCGGCGCAGGATGACCTCCACGCGCCGCGCCAGTTCGGGCGACAGCGGCGTACCGGCGTTCACGGGCGCCGCGGCGCCCGTGACGGCGGCTGCCGCAATGGGATTTTGCGCGTGGCAACCAAGGGTCGTCAGGGCCGAGGCGAGAAGACAAACTGGGGCAAAACGGGCGCAGAGCACAATGCTTTGATTATCGCAGAGCGGTTTTGTCAACTGAAGGGGGAAGTAAAGGGTCAGAAGAGCCGTTCCGCGCGACGAATATTGCCGGCCGTGCCGATATTGGCCAAGGTGAAGTTGAAGCGGTAGGAGTTCTCGTCGCGCACCGTGCCCAAGTCAAACTTGCGGTACTCCACGGCGAGGCCACAGCAGTTCCAGTTGTAGCTGGTCTGCAGCGCGGCGTACTGCACGGCGCCGCCCAGCAGATCGAGCCCCGTATTGGCGGCAATGGACAGCCCCGGGCGCGACGGCACGCCATAGCCCAGCAAAAGCCGTAGCTGCGAGAAGTTCGAGACCGGCGACGTGACCAGCGAAGGACTCTGATTGGTATCGAGCACCTCCGTCGCGAAGCGGCCGGGCGCGTTCAGGCGCGCATAGGACACACCGCCGAAGAAGGGGCCGCCGCGGGCATCGAGGTACACGTTGGAGCTGGTGAACTTCTTCGCGCCGGTATCGAGGTCGAAGTCCCATTCGACGTCCGTATGGCCGGAGGTGCGTACCCGCAGCCGCGAGATCAGCGGGGAGATGTCGCGCGGTTCGGTCAGAAAGGCAATGCCGGAGAGCGACAGCGTGGAATCGAAGATGTTGCGGCGATGCAGCACGACGGCACCCCCGAAGGTCGGATTAAAGAAGACCCGCTGGGTCAGCCGCCAGCTCAGCAGAGGCTGCTGCGCGGCCCCTACGGCGGGGGTACACCGGTTGGCGTGCCGGAGGTGCGTGCGCGTGGGCAGGTCCGGCGCGTCGGCGTTGGCGACCGGGATGCCGTTGGCGTCGGTGGAGTCGGCGGCGGTGGGCGTGAGCACGTCGGGGATGGCATTCTGCTCGGCTTCGTCCTTGGTGCCGGCGTCGGTGGCCGAGGCACCGGCCTCCTTAGCGCCGGCTTTGGTGTCGACGCCGAATCCGGTCAGGGCGTTGGCGGCAGGGCAGCCGGGTGGGGGGGCGGGCGTGCTCCGTGTCACGGGCCGAAAGTACAGGTGCTGCGTGACGCCGTACTCCAGCTGGTTCGTATCGCTGACCAGGTCGGCATCGTCGAAGCGCAGCACGCTCAGGAAGTTGTTGATGCCGGAGACATCGCGGTAGGTCGCCTCCGGCTCGATCGTGTGGCGAACCTCTGTCCCGAACAGGTGTGTCAGGGAGGCCGGGACGGTGAAGCTGCGCTCCAGGACCGGCGGATGGATGTCCACCTCCGTTTCCACGTCGGCGCGATTGACGGGTGTCGCCAGCTCCACCGGGGAGGCGGCCGCAGCGTAGGGCGTCTGCCGGGAACGGGAGTAGAACGTTTCGCGTGCACCAATGCTGGCCCGAATGTTCCAGCCGTCGAAGTGCAGCGGCAGGCTCAGCTCCGGATGGAGGTCGACACGCTCGGCGATGCCGGAGGAGGTGAAGTTGGGCTGGGCGCGCTTCAGGCCGGCGGCCGAGCCGTCCAGCGTCCACAGAAGGGGCGTGCCGGCGATAGGGCGATCCAGCCCCATGAGATCGAAGGAGGGCACATGCAGGATGTGGACCTCCTGCCCGGGCAACGGCGGAACCGGCACCTGCTTCAGGCCCTGGTAACGGTCCACGCGGCCATCCATCGACCAGCCGTCGGTCTGCCGCGTGACGTAGCCGATGGACGTGATGTCGGAGGAGACCGCCTGGTTGAAGCTGTCCGTAAATGCCTCGCGATACGTGTAGGAGCTCAGGTATTCGCCATCGCCCACGGCCCGGATGTTCGGCGAAAGCTGTCGGCGGAAGGCGGCGGTCAGGTCCTCACCGCCCTGGTTCACATACACGCCGTTGTTGGCCGTGTAGCCGCGATCCTGCAATGCGGAGAGATGGCCGGTGAGGAAGTTCTGGTCGAGTCCGCGATACCGCACGGTAGCCGACTCCGAGAAGCCGCGCAGCGAGTAGTAGACGGTGCCGGCGGTGAGGTCTGCAGAGCGCCCCAGGGTCAGGTAAAACTGCTCGCCGACCGTGATGCCCTTGGTACTGGAGTCGCCGAAGACGGGGATCAGCAGGCCGGACTGCCGTTGTTCCGAGTTAACCGGCGCGGTGACGTAGGGGAGAAACAGCAGCGGCGCCCCGAGCAGATGGAAGACGGCCGCCCCGGCGTGCGCCTTGCCCTGGCTCACCGAGAGCTGCTTTGCCGAAAACATCCAGTCGGGCCTGGGCAGCAGACACGTTGTGACCGTGCCGTCGTAGATCGTGTAGTTTTCCGGGCCGGTCTTGTCGACGATCCGCCCCGTGAAGAGAAAGGGGTTGCCGTTCTGCAGACCCACGGCGGTGGGCGTTCCCGAAAAGGTGGTGGCGGGCTGGCCGTTGTGCAGGCCCACGGAACCGGAGACGTCGTAGAAGCGGCCCGTGCCCGTGCGCAGGTTGTAGGTGCCATGCGAGGCCTGAATGTACTCGCCGTTGGTCCCGGTCATGCGCAGGTGGCCATTGGCGGTGACCTCGCCGGTGGCCTTGTCCAGGCGCACTGTGTCCGCATGCAGCTCGAAGTCGCGAAAGGTGATCTCGACCGCGCCGGAGAGCAGATCGACGTCGCCATGCTGCGAGTTCAGGTCGGCGCTCTCGCCGATGTGGTCGGGGTGCTCTGGCGGCAAAGGAACGGCCAGCGGAACCGTGCTGAGGTCCGGGAATGACGGCTGCAAGCCAGCGGGCGGCCCGGAGGTTGGGAGCCCGGTTTGCGCCAGGGGTTGGCTCCCATCTTCGTAGGGTGTCTTTTCCGTTACTGCCTGTGCACGAAGAAGTGGATGACCGGGCAGAATGGGGATGGTAGTTATGAACCACAGGAACCGTTGCATCGGACGCGAGAGCCGCCGGGCAGGACGCCTGGTCCCGGTGCCGGTAAGTGCTGAGGTACGACGTTCCACAGATGCAAGGTTAGACGAACTTCCTCGACCGCAGGTTGAAGCCTGGGTACGAGACGTGATTGACTTCCGAGGGGCGGGCAGAAGTGAGCATGAGTGGTGCCGTGCAAGTTGAAGAGGCAGACGCAGCCGAGTGGCAGGCGACCGGAACCGATGGCGCACCCAACCTGAAGCAGGTGGCCGCCGAACGACTCGCCGCGCACCGGAACCGCCGTGCGGGTGCCGCGCAGCAGCAGGCCGAAGCGGAAGCACGCAATCGGCAGCACCGCGAGGCGCTGCGCCAGTCTCTGCGGGAAGACCAGCGCCGTGGTGCGTCGATGGTGAAGGACGCCGTGATGGCGCGCTACCGGCAGCGGGAGAGCTATCGTGAGTTCCTGGCCGCCGAGGCCGAACGCGCAATCTCGCAGGCCCAGGCCGAAGCCGAAGTCGCCGCCCGCAGTGCCCGCGCCGTTGCCGAAGCGCAGATGCAGCTGCTGGAAGAGCTGGACGAGTTCAACCAGACCCAGCCAGGACCGCGCGAGGAGGCCATGGCCCAGGCCAACGCCGAAACGCGTGGCGAACTCGCCCATGCGCTCGCCGATATCGTGATGGGCGCGCGCGAGCTGATGGCCGAGCCGTCGCTGGGTATCACAGAAGCAACCCCGGCTCCCCGGATCAGCTTTGCCGCCGCTGCGGCTGCCAGGGCGGAACCGGCCGTGCGCGAGATCTCTGCCTCCGGTCTGACCGTGCGGCTGTTTGAAGATATCCCGCAGCCCGCGCCGCCCGAACGCTGGGAGAGCCGGACGCGCCGGGAGGGGAGCCAGGCGGCCGAATTTGACGCCCGGGATAGTTACAGCGCGGACACCCTGGACGCGCTGGAGGACGAGATTGCCTTCCGCCGCGCGCCGGAGTTTGCCGACATCGTGCTCGAAACGGTATCCATCCCCGGCAACCTGATCGAGTTTCCGCGCGAGCTGGTCGCCCCCCGCCGCGCTCGGCCGCGCCTGGCAGAGGGCCCGCTGCTGGACGAGCCGGAGTCGGAACCGCAGCTGCGCATCTTTGAGGTCGACGCCGAACAGATTGCGATCGAGCCGGCGGACACCGAGCCGGCCGGTGCGCCAGGCTGGCAGGGCCTGATGCTGGAGGGGCTGTCGTCCGCTCCGGCGCTGCAACCCGCAAACCCGCACGCGTACATCACGCTGCCGCCACAGACGGCCTCGGTCGAGCGCCGCCTAATGTCTGCGACGGTCGATCTGTGCGTCGTCACCGCGGCCTGGCTGCTGGCCTTTGCGGCCGCGGCGCAGATCTCCGGGCCGGCGTTGCGCAGCCTCTCACTGCCCCTCGGCGCCATGGCCGCGGTTGGCTCTCTGGGCGCCTTTGCCGTGCTCTACCAGGTGCTGTTCTTCACCGTGGCCGATAGCACCCCGGGCATGCGTTTCGCACGCATCAGCCTGTGCACCTTTGGCGACGGTAACCCGACTCGCCGTGCGATGCGCCGCCGCGTGGTCTCGGTGCTGGTGGCAGCCTGTCCGCTGGGTCTTGGCCTCGCGTGGACGCTGCTGGACAACGACCGGCTCGGTTGGCACGACCGCATGAGCCGCATGTATCAGCGCGCCTACTAGGTGCCCTGGGAGGCTGTATGTACGGCCTCCTGCCCGTTTGCTAGACTTGCCCCACAAGCTGTGGCGATGGAGTTCGCCATAACTGCACGCTTCGGTCCCCATGGGACCCGGCGTTGCTGATGACTCCTACATCCTGTAGGAGGCCGCATGCCCAAACCACGCTTTCACGCACTCCATACCGCAACCTCAGAGTTCGGGCAGACAGCACGCTACCTGCTGCGCTGGATTCCCATTGCCGCGCTGGCGGGGGTGATGGGCGGCACCGCGTCGGCGCTGCTGCTGGTCTCGCTCACCTGGGCCACAAACACCCGCGAGGCACACCGGTGGCTGATCGCCCTGCTGCCGCTCGCCGGGTTGGCCGTGGGGTGCCTCTACAAGTACCTCGGGACCTCGGTCGAAGCCGGCAACAACCTCATCCTCGACGAGATCCACGATCCCAAACGCACCATCCCGGTCCGCATGACCCCGCTGATTCTGATCGGCACGTTCATCACGCATCTGTTCGGCGGCTCGGCCGGGCGTGAAGGCACCGCCATCCAGACGGGCGCCTCGCTTGCAGATCAACTGAGCCGCCCCTTCCGCACCGACGCGCGGGAACGGCGCGTGCTGCTGATGGCCGGGGTCAGCGCGGGCTTCGCCTCTGTGTTCGGCACACCGCTGGCTGGCGCCGTGTTTGGGATGGAGGTGCTGGCGATCGGCGCCGTTGGCTATGACGCCATCGCCCCATGCTTCCTAGCCGCCTTTATTGGAGACTTCACCACGCATGCCTGGGGCGTTCATCACACGCCCTACGCCGTAAGCGACGTGCCCGCCCTGCATGCGAGTGGGCTGCTGTGGGCAGCGCTGGCCGGCGTGGCGTTCGGGCTGGTGGGCATGGCCTTCGCCCGTGCCACGCACGCGATCAGCGGGTGGTTTAAACGCGGCATCGCGTGGTCTCCGCTGCGGCCCTTTGTCGGCGGAACGGTCGTGGCGCTGGGTGTGCTCGCGCTGGGCACGACAAAGTACATCGGCCTGGGTATCCCAACCATCCAGGGCGCGTTCGGCCCACGGCACGACCCCTACGATTGGGCGTTGAAGTTTGCGTTCACCGTGGTGACGCTGGGCGCGGGCTTCAAGGGTGGTGAGGTCACGCCGCTTTTCTTTATCGGTGCCACGCTGGGCAACGCGCTCGCATATGTGCTGCCGCTACCGTCTTCACTGCTGGCCGGCATGGGCTTTGTAGCGGTCTTCGCGGGGGCAGCCAACACGCCTATCGCCTCAAGCCTGATGGCGATGGAACTCTTTGGCGCGGAGGCGGGTGCCTATGCCGCGATCGCCTGTGTGTTCAGCTACCTGTTTTCGGGCGAAGCCGGGATTTACCATGCCCAGCGCATCGGCCATCGCAAGCTCGGGACAAAGGACGTAGACAACACCCTGTCGCTTGCCGAAGTATCCAAGCTGGAAGACAAGGACGAGCTCTAGCAAGACTGGAGCCGTGAAACACGCACTTTTGTGTTTGCCGACAAAGCAGTGCTAACAGAGCCCTTGCGGATATGCACCAGCGCCTACGCCGGATCGTAGTTCAGGTTCTGTCCCAGCCAGCGCTCGACTTCTTCCACGCTCATGCCCTTGCGCCGGCCGTAGTCCTCCACCTGGTCGCGATCGATCTTGCCGAGGCTGAAGTAGCGCGACTGCGGATGCGCGAAGTAAAGTCCGCTGATGCTTGAGCCGGGCCACATCGCGAAGGACTCCGTAAGCTGTATTCCCGTGTTGGCTTCCACGTCGAGCAGGCTCCAGATCGAGCCCTTCTCTGTGTGGTCAGGGCAGGCCGGGTAGCCGGGAGCCGGGCGGATGCCGCGATACTTTTCGTTGATGAAATCGCTGTTGCTCAGGCGTTCCGCGCAGCCGTAGCCCCACTCGTCACGGACGCGTTTGTGCAGACACTCGGCAAAGGCTTCGGCCAGACGATCGGCCAACGCCTCCGCCATGATGGCGTTGTAATCGTCATGCCCCTCGCGGAAGCCGTCGCGCAACGCCTTCAGGCCGATGCCGCTGGTGACGGCGAACGCGCCAATGTAGTCGGCCAGTCCAGTGGTCTTCGGCGCGATGAAGTCGCCCAGCGAACGGCAGGGCTCATTGCCCTCGCGATGGACCTGCTGACGGAGGCAGTGCAGGCAGCCGAGCGCCGTGTCGCGTGTCTCATCGGTGTAGAGCGCGATGTCGTCGCCGACGGCGTTAGCGGGGAAAAAGCCGTAGACGCCGCGTGCGGTGAGGAGCTTGTCGGCGATGATGCGATCCAGCAGCGCATTGCCGTCATGGAGGATCTGGCGTGCGTGCGAACCCTGCTCCGGATGATCGAGGATGCGCGGGTAGATGCCCTTCATGCCCCAGGTATGAAAGAACGGCGACCAGTCGATGTAGTCGCGCAATGTGGCGAGCGGGAAGTCGTCCAGCACGCGGACGCCGGTGAAGGCGGGCACAGCGAGGTCTTCGGCGCGCCACTCGATCGGTGTGCGTCGGGCACGGGCAGCCTCCAGCGGTACGGCCTTTCGCGCCGGCGCCGCGTGGGAGGAGCGGATCGCTTCGTACTCGGCGCGATGCTTCACCTCAAAGGCTGCCTTGCCGTCTTGGCTGAGCAGACTGGTCGTGACAGGCACGGCGCGGCTCGCATCCAGCACGTGCACCACTGGCTGGCTGTAGTGCGGGGCGATCTTGATGGCGGTATGGGCGCGGCTCGTGGTGGCACCGCCCACCAGCAACGGGATCGTAAAGCCCTGGCGCTCCATCTCGCGCGCCACATGCACCATCTCGTCGAGCGATGGCGTAATCAGGCCGCTGAGGCCGATCAGATCGGCCTTCTCCGCCCTGGCGCGTTCGAGGATCTTCTCCGAAGACACCATCACACCGAGATCGATGACCTCATAGTTGTTGCACGCCAGCACGACGCCGACGATGTTCTTGCCAATGTCATGGACATCGCCCTTCACGGTCGCAAGCACGATCTTGCCTTGTGCCTTGACCTCCTGCCCCGAGGCGAGGAGCGCTGCTTTTTCAGCCTCCATGAAGGGCGTCAGGTGGGCGACGGCTTTTTTCATCACACGTGCCGACTTCACAACCTGCGGCAGGAACATCTTGCCCGCGCCGAACAGGTCACCGACCACACTCATACCCGCCATCAGCGGACCTTCGATCACAAGCAGCGGCCGGCCGAGCTTCACACGAGCTTCTTCAGCATCAGCTTCGATGTAGGTATCGAGGCCGCGAACCAGCGCGTGCGAGAGGCGTTCTTCGACTGTGCCGTTGCGCCATTCTTCCGTTTTCTTTTCGTGAATGGCCTCGCCTGCGCCCGCATTCTTCAGCGCCTCGCCATGCTCCACCAGGCGCTCGGTGGCATCCGGGCGGCGATTCAGCAGCACATCTTCAACCAGCACCTTCAGCTCAGGCTCGATGTCCTCGTAGACCTCGAGCATGCCGGCGTTGACGATGCCCATGTCCATGCCCGCCGCGATCGCGTGGTACAGAAACGCCGAGTGCATGGCCTCGCGCACCTTGTTGTTGCCGCGGAAGCTGAAGGAGATGTTGGAGACACCGCCACTGACTTTGGCGTGGGGCAGGTTGGCTTTGATCCATCGTGTCGCGTTGATGAAGTCGAGCGCGTAGTTGTTGTGCTCGTCCATGCCGGTCGCGACGGTGAGAATGTTGGGATCGAAGATGATGTCTTCGGGCGGAAAGCCAACTTCGTCCACGAGGATGCGGTACGCGCGCTCGCAGATGCGAATCTTGTCCTCATAGGTAGCGGCCTGGCCCTGTTCATCAAAGGCCATCACCACCGCCGCTGCGCCATACTTCAACACCTTTGCAGCGTTGCGGCGGAAGGTCTCTTCCCCCTCTTTTAACGAGATGGAGTTGACAATGCCCTTACCCTGCAGGCACTTCAGGCCAGCTTCGATGACCTCCCACTTGGAAGAGTCCACCATGAACGGAACCTTGGCGACCTCGGGTTCGCTCGCGAGCAGCTGCAGGTAGCGCGTCATCGCGGAGACGCCATCGATCATGCCTTCGTCCATGCAGATGTCGATGACGTTGGCACCGTTTTCAACCTGCTGCCGCGCAACGCTGACCGCCTCTTCGTACTTGCCTTCCTTGATCAGCTTCGCGAACTTGGGCGAACCGGCCACGTTGGTCCGCTCGCCGAGCATGATGTACACGCCCTGCTGCTGCGTGAACGGCTGCGAGCCGGAGAGGCGCAGCGGCTTCACCGCGGTGTGTTCCAGAGGTTGGGCGTTCGTGCTCATTGGATCGGCTTCAGTTCCCGTGGTTGCCGGCCGTCCAGCGCTGCGGCAATGGCGGCGATGTGCTCGGGCGTATTGCCGCAGCAGCCGCCGGCGATGTTGATCAGACCGCCCTGTGCGAAGTCACCGAGATAGCGTGCCATATCAGCGGGGCCCAGATCGAAGCCGGTTTCGGAGAGCGGGTTCGGCAAACCGGCGTTCGGATAGCAGGAGATGGCGACGTCGGCCTTGGCGGAAAGCTCGCTCAGGAAGGGGTACATCAGGTCGGGTCCAAGGGAGCAGTTCAGCCCGATCGACAAGGGCTTTACATGCTTGACCGCATTCCAGAACGCTTCGGTCGTTTGCGCGGAGATCAGCGTCTCTCCACCGCGGCCAACGGCGGCCGAAATCATCACCGGCAGCTCGGTTCCGTCCTCATCGAAGACCTCGCGAATCGCAACGAGGGCGGCCTTGGCGTTGAGCGAATCGAAGATGGTCTCCACCAGCAGCAGATCGGAACCGCCGGCCATCAGCGCGCGCACCTGTTCGATGTAGGCGGTCTTCACCTGGTCGAACGTGACTACGCGGAAGCCGGAGTCATCGGCATCCGGTGAGTTGGAAAGCGACACGGTAAGCGGCCCGATGGCACCCGCAACAAAGCGTTGGCGTCCGGTGGCCTCACCGACACGGTCGGCCCACTCGCGGCATTGCCGTGCCGAGGTCTCGTTGATGTCCCAGGCCAGATCACGCAGCGAGGCATCCTCAAGGATGCCCTGGTAGAACTCCGGATCCTTGCGGCCGCCGTGCTCGCGTGGATCTTCTACGAAGAACTCACTTTGCGTGATGCTGGTCGCCCCAAAGGTGTTGGTCTCAAGGATGTCCGCACCCGCTTCCAGAAAGCGCCGATGGATGTCGCCGATCATCGTTGGCTGCGTCAGCGAGAACAGGTCGCCGTTGTTGAGCAGGTCCTTGGTCGCATCTTTGAAGCGCTCGCCCCGTATGTCGGCCTCGCCCATGCCGTAGGTGCGGATGGTCGTGCCCATCGCGCCATCGATGATGGCGATCCGGTGTTGCAGGATCTCGCGCAGGGGATGTATGGAGGCGTTCGACATGGGTCCTTAACCATTCGATGACGCCTGACGAACGACGCTTCATCGCGGATACCAGCCAGGGTGGCAAATAACCACCTTTTGGCTTACCACCACATTTTACCGTTCGCCCTGGCCGCTATCCATTCCACTTTCGACACCCAGGCGGCCGCCGCAATGCAAATTGCAACTGCGACTAGGTCGCGGCGGCAACGGCCTCGTTCGAAGCAGGCTCCGCGACGCCGGGCTCCTTGCTCAGCAGCTGTGCACAGATCGCGCTGGCGATGGAGAGGCCAACGGCAGTCCACAGGATGCGCCGGAACCCCAGCACAAAGGCCTCGTTGACGGCCTGCGTCACCTCGGGATTATCGCTGTGGATCGCCGCCAGCTGGGCGCGCTGCGCCAGCACGGCCTGCCGCTCGGCCGCAGGCAGGGCAATGTGCTTCAGGCGCTGGTCCAGATTGCGGTGGAACGCGGTAAGCAGCAGCAAGCCGAACACCGCGACAGAAAGCAGGCCTGCCAGACGGGAGATCGCGTTGTTAATGCCGGAGGCGACACCCGCCTGCGCCACCGGCACAGCATTCAGCACCGCTGTGGTGAGCGGGGCCACGCTGATCGCCATGCCGACGCCGAGCACCGAGACCGCCGGAAAAAAGGTGGTCCAGTACGACCCACCGATGCCCGGGCGCGCCGCAAGGGCAAACCCGGCAGCCGCCACCAGCGGTCCAACGGTCAGCGGACCACGGGCGCCGTAGCGATCAATCAAGCCGCCCGACCACTTCGAAAGAACAAACATGATCAGGATGAGCGGCAGCAGAGCCGCGCCGGCCCCGGTCGCGGAGTAGTGCTGCACCTGGATGAGATTCAGCGGAAAGAAGAACAGCAAACCACTGAGCGCCGTGTAGAGAAACAGCGTGATCAGGTTGGCGCCGGTGAAGGTGGGCGAGCGGAAAAAGCCCAGCGGGAGCATCGGTGTCTGCGCCTTCGCTTCGACCAGCAAAAACGCCACAAGCGCCACTGCGCCAAGCGCCGCGGTAATGCCGACCAGAGCCCCCGGCCGGCGGCCTTCGATGCAGGCAAAGGTGAGCCCCGCAAAGGCGATGGTGGCCAGCAGCGCTCCCCACCAGTCGAGGCGGCGGTTCATCCCTTCGTTGCGGCTCTCCGGCAGGCGCAAGAGCGAGATCGCGATGATCGCCGCCGCGATCGGCAGATTGATGACGAAGACCCAACGCCACGAGGCATGATCCACGAGCCACCCGCCGAGCACGGGACCGACGGCAGCGGTCATCGCACTTGCGCCGGACCAGATACCAATCGCTTTCCCCCGCTCTGCCAGCGGGAAAGAGGCGCTGATCAGCGCAAGGCTGCCGGGCAGCAGCAGGGCGGCGCCGACCCCTTGCACACCGCGCGCGGTAATCAAGGACGGGATGGATTGCGAAAGGCCACACCACGCTGATCCAACCGCAAAGATCACGACGCCCAGAATAAAGATCTTGCGGCGTCCGTAAAGGTCGCCAAGGGAGCCGCCCACCAGCAGCAGGGAGGCAAGAAACAGCGCATACGCTTCAACGATCCACTGGATCTGGGTAGCCGTGGCGCCGAATGCGGTTTGCAGCGCGGGCAACGCGACCGTAACGGCTGTGCCGTCGATGAACGCCATGCTGGACGCAAGAATGGTGGCGGCCAGGATCCAGCCCCCGTTCACTACGGCCGGACCTTTGCCGACCCCTTCTCGATCGTCTGGCGCCGAGGTTCCCCTGTTGTTTGCGTTCGCTACCATGCGCTCTCGCGATCATACCGGGCGTGCCGTGGGCGTCTCGGATGCGGCCTGGCGCTATTTGAAGTCCCACGCAGGCTCGGGTCGCCGTTATGTGGATTGAGGATGCAAAAACGATGCGCAGCACGCCTCAATGACGAGGCGGGGATGACGAGCGAGATGACGAGCGAGATTACGAGGCGAGGATGACATGGAGGAAGCGCGGCCCATGCACGCCCTTGATGCGCGTCATTTCAATGTCGGCCGTGGCGGAAGGCCCCGAGACAAACGTCGTGGGCAGGTGTGCCGTGGCGTGCAATCGGACAAAGGCCTCGGGTACCGTTTCCACAACGTCCGCGCAGCGCACGACGCAGAGATGGAAATCCGGCACGAGGGACAACGCGCGGCGACCCTGGCCCGGCACACTTTGCAGCACCAGAGATCCTGTCTCCGCGATGGCCAGCGTGGCCCCGCTGAGGCAACCCTCAAACTGCGCGAGTTCCCTGGGGGAGAAGGCCTGGTCCACGGTGAAGGGGTAGCCCAGCGGCTGCCACGCGGCAGGGAAGCCGGGCGGAAGCAGGATCCGCGCCGCGCCGCGCGCCGACAGGATCTGCGCAACGCAGGCGGCAGTTTCAAGCTCAGGAACGCGCGTGACCTGCGCGTCGTAGTCGCAGAGGCGGCTTTCCAGCAGATCGATTTTCGCTGCCGACGTTCGCTGCGGAGCGCGCTCGTACCCGCGTGGGATCGACTGCCACTCTGCCATGACCGAGGGCAGCGTGACTGGCTCGGCGCCAAGGCTGCGGCGCACCCGCGCGAGGACGCCGTCGCGGGCTGCGTCGCTCATGCCGTCTTGCCTCCCCGGTCTTGAGTGTCGACCGCCTCCTGCGGAGCACGCTCATGCGGAGCGCGCTCGTCCCACCACTCACGGAAGGTCTGTGCGGGCAGATCGCGCAGGTCGCGCACGCTTGTCCACCCAGCCAGCATTCCCGGCAAGGACCGGATCCATCGCTCCCCCGCACCATCGTCACGTGCCACCGAAGCGGCCACCATGCGTCCAAGCCTCTGCGCGGCACGGAAGCGACGTTCACTGCGAAAGATGCTGCCCGCGGAGCGCATCGCCAGCGCCTCCGGATCGAGCCAGCCGCGCAGGCCCGCAGTGTTCCGCTTCACGATGCGCTGGCGCAGATGGATCAGCACCGCGGGGATGTTGATCTTGACCGGGCAGACCTGGTAACAGGCGCCACACAGCGAGCTTGCATACGGCAAACTTTGTGCATGCTCCATACCCATCAACTGTGGTGTCAGGATCGCGCCGATTGGCCCCGCGTAGACGCTGCCGTAGGCGTGCCCACCGGTCTCGCGGTACACCGGACACGCGTTCTGACAGGCACCGCAGCGGATACAGTTCAGGGTCTGTCGACCAACCGTGTCGGCGAGCACATCGGTGCGTCCGTTATCCAGCAGAATGACATGGAAGTGCTCCGGCCCATCGCCTGCTGCGGTGCCGGTCCACACCGAGTTATAGGGATTCATCCGCTCACCGGTTGCGGAGCGTGGCAGCGTTTGCAGCATCACTTCCAGATCCCCAAAGCGCGGCAGGACCTTGTCGATCCCGGCGATGGTGATCAGCGTCTTCGGCAGGGTCAGGCACATGCGGCCGTTGCCTTCGCTTTCCACGATGCAGACCCCGCCGGTCTCCGCAATCAGGAAGTTGGCTCCACTAATTGCGGTCTGCACCCGAAGAAACTTTTCGCGCAAAAAGCGCCGCGCGGCTTCCGCAAGATCGGCCGGAGCCTCCCCGAGGTTAGGCAGGTCCATCTCGCGACGAAAGATCGCACGAATCTGCTGACGATTCTTGTGCAGCGCCGGAACCACAATGTGAGACGGCTGATCCTTGCCAAGCTGAATGATTAACTCGGCAAGATCGGTCTCATAAGGATGTATGCCCGCCCCTTCCAGCGCGCGGTTCAGACCGATCTCCTCCGTCGTCATGGATTTGATCTTCAGCACTTCGCCCCGCATAGGACGCGCGCTGTCTTCGCCGATGCCGGGTGTCGTGCCGGCGACCTCGCCCGCATGGTGACCGGCGATCTGTGGTGCTACCGTGCCGGCCTCAATGGCCTCGGACGCAAGCCGCACCACGATCGCACAGGCTTCGCTTGCATCCCGCGCCCAATGAACCGTACCGCCGGCCCGGGTGCAATTGCGTTCGAACTCCTGCAGGTACGTGTCGAGATGGCGCATCGTGTGCGTACGTATTGCTTCGCCGGTATCGCGCAGGGCTTCCCAGTCGGCGCGCTCCCCCACGACACGCGCCCGCTTCGCCTGGATCACCTCCGTGGCATGGCGCACGTTCTTGCGCATCTGTGGATCCCGCACCATGTCCCCCGCCAGGATCGGAAAGTCCGGCGACGTTCGTGGGTCCAGCGCGATGCCGCCGCTCATGTCGGGGAGCCTTCTGTCGCAGCAAGAATCTCTGCCAGATGCACGGTGCGCACGCCTGTTCGTTGCCGGTGTAGAGCGCCTTCCATGTGCATCAGGCAGCTGTTATCGCAGGCCGTGCAAAGCTCTGCGCCGGTGTTCTGCACGTCGCGCACCTTCTCCGCGAGCAGTGCGCTGGAGACGGCGACGTTCTTCACCGCAAAGGTGCCGCCAAAACCACAGCAGCGCTCCACGTTGGGCAGGGGGACAAGATCGATGCCGCGCACACCGCGCAGCAGCCGCTCAGGTCCGTCGCCGAGCGCAAGCCCGCGCAGGCCGTGGCAGCTCGCATGGTAGGTCACGCGGTGTGGGTAGTACGCGCCCACATCGGTTAAGCCGAGACGCTTCGTGAGGAACTCGGAAAACTCCCACACGCGCGGCAGCAGATCCGCGACCGCCTTCACGAGGCCTGGATGCCGGCCCGAGCGCTCCAGTTCCGCCGCCAGATCGGGGTACTGTTCCCGCATCATCGTGACGCAGCTGGACGACGGAATGACCACCGCCTCTGCACCGCTGAACTGCTGCACAAAGCGTGGCACAAGTGAGAGCGCCTCCCCGCGATACCCGGTGTTGGCGTGCATCTGCCCGCAGCAGGTTTGCCCCGTCGGGA
>CAXTFS010000009.1:0-19812 GCA_964243395.1 uncultured Acidobacteriaceae bacterium
AGGCCACACTGAACACCACCTGCGAGGTCGCGGCGGTCACCAGGGTGCGACGGCCTGCCGTGTCGTAGAAGATGCTGTCCACATCCGTGACGAAGAGGTTCCGCAGCGTCTGCCAGGTCGCACCGTAGTCGGTCGAGTACCAGACGCCTTCGCGTCCACCCACCCAAAGGTTCTTCTCCCCATCGATCGCCAGCGCCCCGATCTGGGTAAGATCCGCCGGCAGCGGAACCGCGTCCCACGTGGAGCCGCCATCCGGCGACAGAGCCAGCCGCTGCAGGCTGCCGGCAAACACCATCGGCGCGCTCGGGGCGGTGTCGGTGTTCTTGGCCTCCGGCGTCAGCACGGCAACGAAATGCACTTCGGGCATCACCAGCGAGGTCACCGGGGCCCAGAACTGCCCGTTGTCGCCGGAGCGCAGCAACCCGGTTGAGCTGCCACCGAACAGGACGTTGCCGGAACGAACCAGCGAGTACACAACGGCGTCTACCCGGTTGGTGACAACGACAGGCGCCGGAGCCGCGGCCGCGCGCGGGGCGGGTTTACGGCCGGTCGCGTGCTGGGGAGACGCAACTGTCCGGGCGACCTTGCCTCGGCCGTTCGACGTACCCCTCACGGTGACCAGATGGGCGCCGTGGACGGTCTTCGGGTTTCCGTGCGCGATCCGCGGCGGGGCGGCCCTGGTCGCCCGGCCTGCGCCCTTAATTGATTTGACAGATGCCCTGGGCGCGGTCGAAGCCCTGGCGGCCTTTGTGGACCTGGTCACCCGCGCGGTCTTGCCAACCGGCGGCTTTCCCTTGATGGCCGCCGTCTTCACGACCGCGGGCCTTCCAGCGCTACGGGTGGCGATTGAGGTCGGCTTGGCCACGGTCGCCGTTGCGCGCGCCGCTTCCCCGGGGGGCGCAGCGCCTACAACCTGCACCTCCTTCCCCGGAGGCACTTTGCCACCGGGTGCGCCAGGTGCGAGCGCGCTCGCATCCTTCCACGAGCCCTCCTGCAGGTGGAAGATGCCGTGCCCGGTACCGGCCAGCAGCGTTCCATCGTCCAGTGAGAGCAGGCTGAACACATCGCGCCCGCCCAGACCATCGCTCAGCTGCTGCCACTTCACGCCGCCATCAGGGCTCTGAAAGACGCCGCCGGTCGCCTTGTCATTCACCACCCCGACATACACCGTCCCTGGATGCTGCGAGTCCGCCGTGTAGGCCACGACCTGCCGCGCCGAAAAGCCCGCGTTGGAGGGCTCAAAGGTCGTTCCGCCATCTTCGCTGCGCAACACGCCGCCGCGATCAGTCGCCATCAGCACGTGACCACCGTTGGTGGGGTCGATATAGACGTCGTTGATGATCACGTCCGAAGGCGTCAGCCGGTCCCATTGCGTGCCCGCATCCATCGTGCGGTAGAGGCCTTCGGTTGTGCCGGCAAAGACCGTGTTCAGCTGCTCCGGATCCATCGCCAGTTTGCGAGTGCGGCGTGCCGCGGACGGAATTCCCTGCACCTTCTTAAACAGATCTCCCGCATCCGAGCTCTTGTAGATCCCCGAGCAGGCGCTGAGGTAAACCACATTCGAATCTTTCGGGTCGACAACGATCGAAAACACGTCGGAATCGTCGATGATGCCTTCTTTAATGTTGTGCCACGTCACGCCGCCGTCGGTGGTCTTCCAGGGCAGGTGCCACGTACCGGCGTAAATCACGTTGGGGTCGGCGGGGTCGATCGCAATCGACTGCACCTCGTGAATCTCGTCGTTGCCTACCGGGCTGATCTGCTTCCAGTGCGTTCCGTTGTCGGTGCTGCGAAAGACGCCCTTCAACGTGCCAGCCACAAGCAGGTTATCGTTCGACCGCGAACGCGCCAGGGCGCGAACCGACTGCCCGCTCATCTCCGCCTGGCTGTACCAGTGCTTGCCGTAGTCGTTGCTGATAAACAGCCCGCCATCATTCAGGTGATCAGCGGTAAAGACGGCAGCCAACAGTCGTTTGGGATCGTTTTTGTCGACGATGATGTGGTCGACCACAAGATCATTGCGGTTCGCAATCTGCGCGACGCGGACCCAGGTGGTTCCGCCGTCATGCGAGTCGTAGATCCAGCCGCTCGCCGTTCCCAGGAAGACGTGTTTGGGGTCAGCCGGATCAGCCGCCAGTGAGCGTGCACTGCCGCCGTAGGGTCCCAGAGGAAACCAGGTTGCCGCCCGCGCTGCCGCGCTCAGAAGACCGGCTGCCACCACAGCGCAGCCGACTCGTATTAATCGTGAAACCTGCATTCTTCTCCGTGAGACTCACTCCGTAGGATAATGCAACCCGCCACCCGGAGGACAAAGGAAACGTCGGGTGAGCGGTTGGCAATTCCCGATACGGGCCACAAGGTTTCAGATGCAATTTCCTCTTTGGGCACGATCTGACTTGCACTTATCGCAGGTAGGCGTCATCCCGGCGAATCCAGTCCTCGCGCGGCGGCGCAAAGATATCAAAGTCCACCGTATCCTCCAGCGCCTCGGCGGCATGTGGCAGCCCGCCCGGGATCACCAGCACCTCGCCCGCACGCACAACCTGCTGCCGCTCCGCGCCGGGCTCGCCCAGCGTGAACCGCAACGCCCCCTCCGTGATCCAGGAGATCTGCTCGTTGGCATGGCTGTGCCGGGGCACGACCGCCCCCTTTTTCAGGTCAATCCGCGCCAGCATCGCCTGTGCGCCCGTCACGAACTGCCGGGTCAGCAGAGGATTCAGCGACTCCGGCGGAATGTCGGACCAGCGGGTCAGCGTGGCCTCCGCTGTGGTCGGATGTGGCTGGGCGTCGATTGCGGCTTGGGCGTCGGACATGCTCTTCAGCCTAGCGCGTTCCGCTACGCACTGCACCCGCACCGTTTCCCGCCGGAGGCTGTTGTAGAGTAGACGCAACGCAAGACATTTCTGAGCTTCTTCGCCCCGGTGTACGCAGCGGAGCCGTCTTCGGCGGGTCCTCTGGTCCCGGTCGATGTGGGCTTGTCTCTTGTTTTTCGTTCAGGTTCAGACAGGAAAGGACAAACGGGCATGCGCTTGGTGGTTGCTGGTTGGAAGCAGATGGGTTGGGGACAGCGCAAGGCCCCGTGGAAGAGTGCCGCTCTCGTGTGCGCCGTGCTTGGCCTCATCCTGGGCGCCGGCATACTCGCCGCCCAAACCCCGGCGACGGCTTCAACCGACCGCATCGCGGCACTGGAAAAGACGGCCAACGACAGCGCCGCCGCCATCGCAGCCGCCCAAAGCGCGGGCGACAACGCCTGGATGCTCACCTCCGCCGCACTCGTGCTGCTGATGAGCGGCCCCGGCCTGGCTCTGTTCTACGGCGGCCTGGTGCGCCGCAAAAATATTCTCGGCACCATGATGCAGACCTTCGCCATGATGGTTGTCATCACTATCCTTTGGGCGCTGGTCAGCTATTCGCTCGCCTTCGGCACCGGCAACGCCTTTATTGGCGGCTTGCACAATGCCTTCCTCCACGGCGTCGGCCTGACGCCTGATAAGGATTACGCTGGCACCATTCCGCTGCAGACCTTTATGGTCTACCAGCTGATGTTCGCCATCATCACGCCCGCGCTGATCTCCGGCGCCTTCGCCGAGCGCATGAAGTTTTCCGCCATGCTCGTCTTCATGATCCTGTGGGCGCTGTTCGTCTATAGCCCGATGGCCCACATGGTGTGGGGCAAGGGCGGCCTGCTTAATGCTTCGCTCGGCGGCAAGTTCCCCACGCTGGATTTCGCGGGCGGCACGGTCGTCCACGTCACCTCCGGCGTCAGCGCGCTGGTCACGGCGCTCTACCTGGGCAAGCGTCTCGGCTACCCGCAACGCGCGATGCCCCCGCACTCCGTGGTGCTCAGCTTTATAGGCGCCTGCCTGCTCTGGGTCGGCTGGTTCGGCTTCAACGCCGGTTCGGCGCTCGGCGCCAGCGGTCTCGCCACCTCAGCCTTTGTGGCAACGCACTTTGCTGCCGCGGCCGCCGCCGCTGGCTGGCTCGCCGCCGAGTGGATCCGCAACGGCAAACCCTCCGCCCTCGGCGGCATCTCCGGCGCCGTTGCCGGCCTGGTTGGCATCACGCCCGCTGCCGGGTTCGTCACGCCGATGAGCGCGCTCTGGATCGGCCTCATCACCGGTGTCTTCTGCTTCTTTATGGTGGTGGTCGTGAAAAACATCTTCGGCTACGACGATTCGCTCGACGCCTTCGGCGTCCACGGTGCCGGCGGCACCATGGGTGCGATCCTCACCGGGCTGTTCGCCAACTCCGCCATCAACCCGCTGCTCGGCGCGGGCAAGGCCACCGGTTTTTTCGAGGGCAATCACGGACAGATCGTGAACCAGCTCGTCGGCGTGGCGATCGCCTGGGGGCTCTCCATCGTAGGTACCACGGCCATCCTGTTTATCGTGGACAAGCTGATCGGCCTGCGCGTCAGCGAGGAAGATGAACGGATTGGCCTTGATATCAGTCAGCACGGCGAAGAGGGTTACGACTGGGAAGCAGCCTAGCCAGCTATGCTTGTTTGCCGGGCAGTGGTTCGACGAGCTACCGTTCGACGGGAATGTTCGGAGAGCATTGTTAGCCGCGCAAATTTGTTCGCCGGGTCCCGCCTTTCCGTTTGTCATCCCGTAGCGTAGCGAAGGGATCTGCTTCCCGGCCCGCACGCCCGAAGCCATCCAGGAGTTTTCATGCAGAAGATCGAAGCAGTCATCCAGCCGTCCAAGCTCGACGCCGTCAAGGACGCGCTGGTCGAGGCCGGCATCTCCGGCATCACCATCTTTGAGGCCCGCGGCCACGGCCGTCAGAAGGGCCACACGGAGTTCTACCGCGGCCGGGAATACGCGGTCGACCTGCTGCCCAAGATCAAGCTTGAGATTGTTGTTCCCGATGAAATGCTCGAGACCGCCGTGCAGGCGATCAGCAACACCGCACGCACCGGCCGTATCGGCGACGGCAAGATCTTCATCTCCCGCATCGACGAAGCTATCCGCATCCGCAACGACGAGCGCGGAGAAATCGCGCTCTAAGCGCCAGCTATGGACAGCGCCGGCGTCGATCGATGGAGCGCAGACGATCCCCCGTCGCCCCACGCCCGCTACGGCGCCGCGATGGCCGCCACCCGCGCCGCCTTCGGAGCCAACCAGGATGGCCTCGCGGCCGTAAGATCCCGCGCCGCGGCGGTGGATACCCTGCTCCGCGAGCTCTGGACGATGGAGACCACGGCTGACCCCCATGTCGGCCGCGGCGTAGCCCTGGTCGCCCTGGGCGGCTACGGCCGCAGCGAGCTTTACCCCTACTCCGACGTCGACCTGCTGTTCTGTACGGCGAAGAACCCCTCCGACGCCACGCGGGCGGCGGTGCGGCGCGTCTCGCAAGCACTTTGGGACTGCGGTCTTCGCATTTCCGTGACCACGCAGGCCCTGGGCGACTGCGAACGGTTCAAGCCCGGCGACCCGGAGGGCGCGCTGGCCCTGCTCGACATGCGCCTGGTCGATGGGGACGGCACCGTCTACGAGGCGCTGCGGGCAAAGATCCTCGACCGCCGCTCCGCCCGCGATTCCCGCACCCTGGCTGCTGCCCTGGCCGAGCTGACGCAGGCGCGCCACGGCCGCTTCGGGCAGACGATCTTTCATCTCGAACCCAACGTGAAGGACGCCCCCGGTGGTCTGCGCGACACCCACGCCCGCGGCTGGTTTAACCGACTTGCTGAGAAGCCCCCCACTGACGCCGTGCCGGAAGCCTTCGCCGAGGCCGTCCGCTTCCTCACTACCGTGCGCGTCTTTCTGCACGAACGC
Organism: uncultured Acidobacteriaceae bacterium; assembly: GCA_964243395.1. GTDB lineage: Bacteria > Acidobacteriota > Terriglobia > Terriglobales > Acidobacteriaceae > Granulicella. The sequence continues at coordinate 5,778 of CAXTFS010000009.1, forward strand.
CACGGCCGCGACGACAACACGCTCGACTGGCACATGGAGGACGAGGCTGCCGCCCTTGGCATCGGGCTCGACCCTCCCGCCGCCGGAAACAGCGCGCCGGCCGATGCCGCGTACTGGATGCGCTCCTATTTTCGGCACGCCCGCGCGGTCGTCCGCGAACTTGCCGCCGGGCAGTCTCGTGCCGGGCAGCAACCCAAGCTGCCCCGTTCCGTGCTGCGGACCAAGGCTCCGCCGCGCTCCGGCTTCACCGTCGAAAACGGTGTCATCGACCTGAAACAGCCGCGCCCCGAGCTCGACCCGGCGCATGACCCCGAGATCGTCCTGGGGGCGTTTGCGTTGATCGCCGCCGCTGGCGTCTCTCTTTCTGTGTTGGCAGAAGACCGCATCACGGATGGTCTCCCTGCGCTTTCCACGAACCTGGAAGATGGCCCTGAGCTCTGGACCCGCTTCCGCCCGATCCTGGTCGGCGCCCATGCGGGCAAGGCGCTTCGTTCCATGCATGCCGTCGGCGTCCTGGAACTCCTTCTACCCGAATTCCACGGGATCGATGCCCTTGTGGTCCGCGACGCCTACCATCGCTACACCGTTGACGAGCACACCTTTGTACTGATCGATGCTCTGCATGATCTTCGCGATGAGCTCCCGCCCGCCGGCAAGGGAGCCAGCGCTCCGGAGTGGCGTGCCCGCCTCCGTTCCACGCTGCTTGACCTCCCCCAACCCGAACTGCTCTACCTGGCCGCCCTGCTGCACGATACCGGTAAGGGTCGCGCCTCAACGCAGCACGCCAGCGTCAGTGCACGGCTCGCCGAAAGCGTCTGCTTACGCCTTGAGCTCGAGCCCTACGATCGTTCCCTGGTCGTCCGGCTCATCGAATGCCACCTGGAAATGTCCGCCGCCCTCCGCCGCGACATCTTCGATAACGAAACGGTGCGCGTCTTTGCCGAAAAGGTGCAGACGCACGACTTGCTTCGCCTGCTTACGCTGTTCACCTTCGCCGACATCTCCGCGGTTCACCCAGACGCCCTGACCCCCTGGAAGGCTGAAAATCTCTGGCGCCTCTCCATGGCCACCGCCAATCAGCTCGATCGCAGCGTGGATGAGGATCGGGTTGGAAACGGCACGCTGGATTCTGCCCGTGAGCCCGAGGCGCTGGCCCGCGCCCTTGGGCTCTCCACGGCGGAACGCGCGGACCTCACCTTCTTCCTGGAAGGCCTGCCCGAGCGCTATCTGCACTCCCACTCAGCCGAGAGCATCCGCCAGCATCTCCGGCTCGCTAACCCAGCGACGCCGCTCCCGGTGTTGCTGCGTCGCCAAAGCGGCGAGACCTTCGAGCTCACCGTGGTGACCGGCGATCGCCCCGCCCTCTTTGCGGACCTGACCGGGGTCCTCTCCGCCTGGGGCATGAACATTATGACGGCCGAGGCTTTCTCCAACGCCCACGGCACGGTTGTCGATACGTTTCGCTTCACCGACAGCTATCGCACGCTGGAGCTGAACCCGGAGGAGGGGGTGCGGCTCACCGGGGAACTGCACGGGGTCATCCGCGGGACGCTATCGGTCGAAAAGCTGCTCAGTGGCCGTCGCCGCACCCGGACCCGGCGTGCGCGCCGCATCATCGAGACGCGGATCGAATGCAGCAACACGGCGTCCTCCCGGAGCACCCTCCTGCAGATCGTCACGGAGGATGTGCCCGGCCTGCTCCGTGCGATCAGCCTCACGCTGAATGCCTTCGGTTGCAGCGTCGAGGTCGCACTGATCGATACCGAAGGAGACATGGCGATCGATGTCTTCTATGTGACCGGACCAGACGGCAAGCTCACCGAGGAGCAACAGGGCCGGCTTGCCGATCAGCTGACCGGAAGCCTGACGCACAATCTCGGCTGAAGATCTTCGGCCTCTGGCTTGTTATCGACTTGTACACTACCGCCCCCAAGAAATTGCGACGAGCGCTTTTTGTAAGCAACCTGCGAAACCGGTGTGGCATCGCAACATGTAACCCAGTTTGGATGTAACAAGACATGTGGCCGTCGACGCACATGACGGAAACGTATACTTGCGCTATGAGTTCAGATCCAAAACAGACGAGCACGAACGGTAGGCCGGTCTCGGCTTCGCAGCACAATGACCGATACATCTTCGGCACGCTTGACAGCTTCGGCAAGAATCGCGAGAAGGTGGACGAGGTGAACTGGGGTGACGATCAGCCTGAGGGCGTCGTTCTCGCCTCGCTCGATGCGGCCATCAACTGGGTTCGGAAAAACTCGATCTGGCCGATGACTTTCGGATTAGCGTGCTGTGCAATCGAGATGATGTCGATGGGCGGCTCACGCTATGACCTTGCGCGCTTTGGCGCCGAAGTCTTTCGTCCGTCCCCGCGGCAGAGTGATTTGATGATCGTGGCCGGTCGCGTCTCGCAGAAGATGGCACCGGTGATCAGGCGGCTGTATGAGCAGATGCCCGAGCCCAAATGGGTCATCTCCATGGGCGCCTGCGCCACCTCCGGTGGTGTCTTCAATAACTATGCCCTGCTGCAGGGCGTTAACCAGATTATTCCGGTGGACGTATACGTGCCCGGCTGCCCACCGCGGCCGGAGCAGCTACTGTATGCGATCACGCTGCTACAGGAGAAGATCCAGGGAAGTCGGGGAACGGTCAAACAAACGTTAAACCTGGCCTAACTGAGTACCAAATCGGGATCGGGTCCATTTTGGGAATCGGAGTTACTCCGAAGGTACGAAACCAACTTGAGACTTGAAGGAGATCTGCCGAAAGACTGAAATAGCTGGACACGCCGTATTGAAAGGTGCAGGATTATCGCACCCTGTGCGGTAAAGTTTCTTGGACTTGACAAAATATCTGCGGCCATTCAGCAGGTCGCAAAACTGGTAGGAGTGTTATTTAAGTGGAGGATTGTCGAATGTCTTATAGCCCGTTTCGCAAGTTCGGCCGGTTCATGCTGGCCGCATGCGCGGTCAGCCTCGGGTCTGCAGGTTTAATCGCGCAGACGTCCGCACCCAGTACTACCGCGCCCCTCGGGCCCAATCCGTCCCGTGTTGATATCTTCATGGGCTACTCCTACTTCGGCGCACACGGCGACGTCAGCCCGGCCGGCATCCGTTACTCCTCAGTAGACGAGGGTGCCGTACTCAGCGGTGCGTACTACTTCAACAAGTACTTCGGCGCAGAAATCGAAGGGTTTGCCAACCCCAACGGCAACAATGACGGCCTGTATTCCGGTTCCGCGGGTCCCATCTTCCGCGCGCCGCTGCAGAACTTCACCCTGTTCGCGCACGGCCTGGTTGGCGGCGTTCGTCTCGGCGGACCGAACAATGACTCCCCCGCAAGCTTTGAGCACGAGCCCTACACCTGGGGCACGGGCATCACGGCCGGCGGCGGTATGGACTACGATCTTCCCTTCTTCAACCATGCCTTTGGTTTGCGCATCTTTGAGGCTGACTACCGCTACATCCACACTGATTTTGGTCCCTATGTCGGCGTTCCCACCGGTGGTCCCCTCGGCGGTCGCACGAACATGAGCGCGGCAGAACTCAGCGCCGGCATCCTAATGCATTTTGGTCACATCATCCCGCCGCCGCCGATCGTCTACACCTGCGCGATTACCGCGCCGGCCGCCGGCGCCACGATCTACCCGGGCGATCCGCTCGAGATTACCGGCACCGCGACCAACCTGAACCCCAAGCACCCCGTGACCTATAACTGGACCTCGGATGCCGGTCCCATCGCAAGCACGTCCAACGTGGCAGCGATCGACACCAAGACAGTGAACCCCGGCAGCTACACGGTTAAGGGCCACGTCATGCAGGGCAAGAAGCCGGGCGAGTTCGCTGACTGCTCGGTTCCCGTCACCCTCACTCAGTTCCAGCCCCCCACCATCTCCTGCTCCGCGAATCCGTCCTCGGTCACCCCTGGGCAGTCCGCCACCATCACCTCACAAGGTGTGAGCCCGCAGAACCGTCCTCTGACCTACAGCTATAGCGCAACGGCCGGCTCTATCAGCGGCAACACCGCTACGGCAACTCTTGACACCACCGGCGTCGCGCCAGGAACGGTCACCGTCACCTGCAACGTCGTCGATGACAAGGGCCAGACTGCTTCCACCACAACCTCTGTTTCGGTTGCGGCACCTGAAGCGCCACCAGCGCCCAAGACCTCGGATCTTTGCTCCATCTCGTTTGATCGCGACATGAAGCGTCCGACCCGCGTGGACAATGAAGCCAAGGCTTGCCTTGACGACATCACCCTCGCATTGCAGCGTGATCCGCAGGCCAAGCTCGGTGTGGTTGGTAATGCCACCACAGATGAGAAGATGGCTGCCCACCGCGCCGCAGAGCGTGCAGTCAACGAGAAGGCTTACCTGGTCGGCGACAAGGGCCTCGATGCAACCCGCATCATGGTCTTCACCGGCACGGCTGGCACGAAGACGGTCACGAACACGCTGGTTCCGGCAGGCGCAACACCGGACATGAGTGCGGACACCCCCGTCGACGAGTCGGCAATCAAGCCCATCCCGCGCACCGCACCTGCAGGCCACCGCAAGGGCGGTCGCCGTCACCACCGCAAGGCTGCTAAGTAACTTCGCAGCAACTTAACCGAAGCGGCTGGCCAGAACCTCTGGCCAGCCGCTTCTTTTTGCTTTCCACCCCCCTTTCCGCTACGAACATCGGGCACATGGGTATCTGGCCGTATTCGCGGCGCACTTTCGCACTGCGCCGCTAGACCGAACGACCCGGGTCTGAAACAATTGCCTTGCAGTCGTCCTTACGTTTTTACCCGTACCTATACGTTCTGGAGCAAGTATGAGCACCGTGAAGATCGGAAACAAAGAACTCGGCCCCGGCCAGCCCTGTTATGTGATCGCAGAGATCGGAATCAATCACAATGGCGACGTCGACCTCGCCAAGCGCCTGATCTCGGTTGCCGTCGCCGCCGGCTGTGACGCCGTGAAGTTCCAAAAGCGCACCGTAGACGTCGTCTACACCGCCAAGGAGCTCGAGCAGCCCCGCCCCAACCCGTTCGGTGACACCAACGGCGACCTCAAGCGTGGGCTTGAATTTGGCCAGGAAGAGTATGAGGAGATCGCCAGCTTCTGCAAGCAGGTCAAGATCGACTGGTTCGTCTCGCCCTGGGACGAGAAGTCCGTCGACTTCATCGAGCAGTTCAACCCGCCGGTGTACAAGATTGCCTCGGCCTCGCTGACAGACGACAACCTCCTGAAGCACGTGCGCGCCACCGGCAAGCCCATCATTGCCTCCACGGGCATGAGCACCTATGCCGAGATCGACCACGCCGTTGAGGTGCTTGGCCGCAATGACTTCATCCTGATGCACACCACTTCGACCTACCCGGCCAAGTACGAGCAGCTAAACCTGCGCGCGATCCCGGCGATGATCGAGCGCTATAACCTGCCCGTGGGCTACTCGGGCCACGAGACAGGCATCCCGACCACCGTCGCCGCTGCTGTTCTCGGCGCCTGCTGCGTCGAGCGTCACATCACCATGGACCGTGCCATGTGGGGCTCGGATCAGGCCGCCTCGCTTGAGCCGAACGGCATCTCGCGGCTCGTTCGCGACATCCGTCTCTGCGAGCAGTCGATGGGCGATGGCGTGAAGCGCGTGTACGAAGAAGAGATCCCGGTAATGAAGAAGCTTCGTCGCGTCGGCGCGGCCGTCTAGCCGATGCCGCTGTCTTCTTCCTCGCTCAACGATGGCCTGCAGACCCTGCAGGCCATCGCCTTTGATGTTGACGGTGTGCTCACCGACGGCATGCTCGGCTGGTCCTCCAACACGGGTGAGGAGAGCAAGCGCTTCTCCTTCGCCGACATCATGGGTATTTCGCTGCTCCGACGCCTTGGCATCAAGCTCGCGCTGATCTCCGGCGAGCCTTCGCCGCTGGTCGACCGCTACGCCGCCAAAATGCATCTGCACTACGTCGTGAAGGGCACACGCGACAAGGCTGGTGCCCTGCGCGAATTTACCGACAAGTTCGCGGTCCCACTCAAGCACACCTGCTTCTTCGGCGACGACGTCAATGACCTCTTCGCGATGGAGATCGCCGGCCTCTGCGCCTGCCCTGCCAACGCCGCCGCGGACGTGCGCGAGTACGTCGCGGAGCATGGCTTTATCAGCACACAACAGGGCGGCTTAGGTGCCGTGCGCGAGTTCTCCGACGCCGTTCTGAAGGCACGAAATCTGCGCGGCCGCGATGTCTTCCTCCTGCGCCCACCCGAATAGGACTGGTGAGATTTCATCGCCTTACCATTGCCTCTCTGGTTGTCATTCCCCCTGGGAACCTGCTGTTCTACCGCAACCCGTACCATAGGAACCGATGATCAAGCTTTCCGACTACGTCCTGAAATTCGTTGCCGACCTCGGCATCACCGACTGTTTCCTCGTCACCGGCGGCGGCGCGATGCACCTTAACCAATCACTCGCTTCCGAGACCCGCATCACACCCATTTGCAACTCGCACGAGCAGGCCTCCGCGATCTGCGCTGAGGGCTACGCCAAGGCTACCAACGGCCTGGGCTTCTGCATGGTTACCACCGGTCCCGGCGGCACCAACGCGGTCACGGGCGTGGCCGGCGCGTGGCTCGACTCGACGCCTGTGCTGTTCGTCTCCGGCCAGGTCAAGCGGCCCGATCGCATGTTCGACGCCGCCACCGGCAAGCCGCTCGGCATGCGCCAACTGGGTGTGCAGGAGGTCGACATCTGCGCCATCATCGGCCCCATCACGAAGTATGCCGTGACGATCCTCGAGCCGAACGACGTCAAGTACCACCTTGAGAAGGCTGTGTACCTCGCGCTGAACGGCCGGCCCGGCCCGGTGTGGATCGACGTTCCGCTTGACGTGCAGGCCACGCCGATCGACGAAGCCAACCTGCGCTCATTCGATCCAACCGAGTTCGCCAACGACGCCTCGATCACCGGCACCTCCAACATCCCGTATGAGGTGCAGAAGGCCATCGAAGCTTTTAACGCCTGCGAGCGTCCGCTGCTCTTCGCCGGTAACGGCATCCGCCTCGCCCGCGCCGAGGCCGAGTTTGAAGAGCTGCGCAAGCTGCTTGGTGTGCCCACCGTTGCCACCTGGTGCGCCGCTGACCTCGTGCCATCAGACGACCCCACCTATGTTGGCCGCCCCGGTTCCGTCGCCGCGCGCGGCGCCAACTTTGCGCTGCAGAATTGCGATTTTCTGCTCGCCATCGGGGTTCGTCTCGACTTCGCGATCACCGGCTATGCACCACACAACCTCGCACGCGAAGCCCACAAGATTGCCGTAGATATCGACTCGGCGGAGCTTGGCAAACTGCACCCCTACCTGCAGCAGCCCGTGTGTGCCGATGCGAAAGCCTTCCTCACCGAGTTGCTCCAGCACAAGGACCAGCTGAAGCCGCGCAACATCGAAGCCTGGCTCGCACGATGCGCTGACTGGAAGACCCGCTATCCCGTCGTCACCGACGAGCACCGCAAGCCAGAGGGCCTGGTTTCCATCTTTAACCTAGCCGAGATCCTCGGGACCGAAGTAAAGCCCGAAGATCGGCTGGTCGTCGGCAACTCCGGTTCCGGCATTGAGATCTACCTGCTCGCCTGCCCCACGCTGCACTCGCAGCGGCTCTACCACACCGCCGGCCTCGGGTCGATGGGCTACGCGATCCCGATGGCCATCGCCGTGTCGATCGCTAACCCCGGTCGCGAGGTCATCGCGGTTGATGGCGATGGTGGCTTCATGTTCAACATCCAGGAGCTTGAAACCATCAGCCGCCTCAAGCTCCCAATCAAGTTTTTCGTACTCAACAACGATGGCTACAGCTCTATCCGCGCCTCGCAAACAGCCTACTTCAAGCAGGCCTCGATCGGCGCCGACCGGAACACCGGCCTCACGATCCCAAACCTCTCCGACGTTGGCCAGGCCTTCAAACTGTCGACGCACGTCATCAAGGACCAGACCGATCTTCAAGCCGAAGTACGCAAGGTCCTTGACATGCCCGGCCCTGTGCTCTGCGATGTCAACGTGCTGCCCGATGAGGTGCGCGCGCCACGCCTGCAGTCCTACCAGAAGCCCGATGGCAGCTTCGTGTCCAAGCCCCTCGAAGACGTCTTCCCGTTCCTTCCCCGCGAAGAGTTCCTCGCCAACATGATCGTGACGCCACTGCCGGAATAGCTGCAACCCAGGGGTGTCTTTGCACATACCGCGAAGACACCTGCATCACCCTCACAAAGGTGCAAGCACTATGAACGGCACGCTCGTTCTCTTTCTCACGCTGTTCGTATTCGGCGACATCGTTACGCCGGCCCTCTGCGCATACTGCTGGTTTCGCTGGTCAGGTTCCAAGCGCCGCAAATCCCGCAAGACACGGCTCTCCTTCGCGTCCCTGTGCGTGACCACGGGGACGCTGCTGCTCGGCCTCGGTTGCCTGCTCTACTCCGCCCGGCGCACGGGCGTCTTCCTGTACCTGCTGCCGAGCATGTCGCACGTGTACGCTGCGTCGCTGCTGCTGTCGATCGTCGCGCTGCTGCTGGCGCTGGCGGGCGCGCGCAGCGACAACCCGCTGCGGGGCAAGGCTGTCGTGATCGCCCTCGGCAGCTTCGTCTTCTGGTTCCTTGCCGCTTCCGGTGAGTAACCGACCCAGCCCCACCCCTTATCTGCCAGGCGCCGTCCTCCGCTATCCTTGCAAGATGGGCTCCGCTGCAAATCACACCTATGGCGTCATGCAAGGCCGCCTCTCGCCGCCGGAAGACGGCCGCTTTCAGTCCTTCCCGCGCGCAGGCTGGCCCGACGAGTTCGCCAAGGCCAAGGCTGCCGGCTTCAGCTTCATTGAGTGGATTCACGACGACTTCGACGGTTGGATCAGCGGCGACGACCCAGGCGCAAACCCCATCTTTACGCCCGCAGGCCTGGCCGCCTTCGACGCGCTGAAGGCCGAGCACTCGATCGCCACACCCGCGCTTTGCGGCGACTGGTTTATGGAGCACCCGCTTATCCGCTGCACTCCGGAGGAGCGCACCCATCGCGAGCAGCACCTCCACGCGCTGATCCCGGTCGCCGCTCGCATCGGGGCCTCCCGCATCGTGCTGCCCTTTGTCGACAACGCGAAGATCACGACGGAGGAGGAGAAGACCGTCGTGCTGGGCATCCTCAAGCACGCGCTTCCGATCGCCGAAGCCAACAAGGTAGAGCTTCACCTCGAAGCCGACTTCAATCCCACGGACTTCCAGCGGTTTCTCGCGCGTCTCGACCACCCGTTTCTGAAGGTCAACTGGGACTCCGGCAACTCGTCAGGCCTCGGCTATGTCGCGAGCGAAGAGTTCGCTGCCTATGGGGAACGCATCGGTTCCGTCCACATCAAGGACCGCTACCGCAAGCCCGAGGGCGGTATCGAAACCCGACCCGTCGGTACCGGCTCCGCCGACTTCGACGACGTCTTCAAAGCCATAGCCTCCGTCGGCTACGACGGTGGCGTCACGCTGCAGGTAGCGCGCGGCACCCCAGGTGACGAGGTCAACTTCCTCCGCACCCAGCTCGACTTCGTTAAGCGCTACTGGTAATCGTCTGCGCTCTCACATCCCGCTGAAACTATGGTCATCCTGAGCGCAACACACGAAACCCGTCATCCTGAGCGAAGCGCAGCGGAGTCGAAGGACCCCTGTATTTCGCTCGCAGCAGCACACCCGCCATCGGAGCCACACATGCCCATCACCGCCGAAGACCTGCAACGCAACCAACTCTTCTCCCTCGAAGGCAAGACCGCGGTCCTTACCGGCGCCTCCGGCTTTCTCGGCCGCACCTTCGCGCTCGCGCTGCTTGCCAATGGGGCCCGTGTCGTCGCGCTCGGCCGCTCGGACCGCCTGCAAGCGGAAGCCAAAAACTGGGCAAACCAGTTCGGCGCCGACAAGATCGCCGTTGAGCAGATCGACATGTACAACGTCGAGGCCCTGAACACGCTCTGCGACAAGATCGCTGCGGAGGAAAAAAGCATAGACATTCTCATCAACAACGCGCACGAGCTAGGCGCCGCGACCGGCTTCAACGTTCCCGAGGGCTCACTGGAAAACTCCACCTTCGACCAGTGGCAGCGCAACCTGCAGGGCGGCGTCTACTGGGCCGTACAGACTACGCAGCGCCTCGGCATCCGGATGAAGGAACAGCGCCGCGGCTCCATCATCAACATCGCCACGATGTACGCCTCCGTCGCGCCACGCCCACAGTTGTATGAGGGCACGGCCTCGCTCAACCCACCAGGCTACTCAGCCTCAAAGGCTGCACTCGCCGCCTTTACGCGCTACACCGCCAGCTTCTGGGGCACATCGGGCGTCCGCGCCAACTGCATGTCGCCCGGCCCATTTTCGAATACGGAAGACGTCGGCACCGGTCAGAACGCCGTTGAGGAAGACTCGCCCCTTGTCACCAGACTCAAGGGCTACACCGTTCTGAACCGTATCGGACGCCCACTCGAACTCTGCGGCGCCCTGCTCTTCCTCGCCTCCGATGCCAGCACCTACGTCACCGGGCAGAACCTTAACATCGACGGCGGCTGGACGGCAGTCTGAGTCAGCGACAGCCATCGCACGCAGAGCGTCTCGCCGCAGCAGCATGCGCGCGCAGCTTACTGCAGATGAATGACATCCATGATGAGGGCGTCACTGATCTTCCAGACGCCATCCTTCTTGACGAGCACCTTCAGGTAGTAGGAGTGGCGAGGCTGCATCGGCTTGCCGCTGTTGTCATTCACCAGGCCCTCGATGCGTTCATCGCTCCACACCGCGGCGGTGGTGGGCGAGGTGAGACGGAGATCCAGAATGGTCGTCGGGCTGGTATCTTTCCCGGCACGATACCCGGGACGCGACATCAGACCTGTAAGAAACGTCTCAATCTCCCTGCTGCCATGCAGGCGCACCCCGAAGGGGTTCTGCCAGATCGCCTCGTCGGTGAACGTGGATGCCACCTGTTTCGCGTTGAACTTGTCCCACCCCTCCGTCTCGCGGGCAAGTACAGCGCGAATCGCCACTTCATCAGGGGACTGTTGTTGCGCACCGGCGTTTTGCAGAAAGAGCGACAGCAGGACGACTGAAAGGGCGAGTGAGAGACGCATCTGGGCTCCGAAACAGGGAGGACTGGAAGGCAAGGCAAGTCTACCGAAGTGACCTGCTCTCGCCACAGTGCTTTCAGCATCGGTTGCTAGACAAGCTCAATGTGAGAGGTCGCCTTCCCCGGTCGTTGCAGGGCTGAACGCCAGGCAGAGACTCGTCACAGCATCCCGATCGACCTGAGCCAGATCTCCGCCAGCTGCGGCCACGCTGTGACCGGCAGCTTCGTTCGCCGCACCCCGAAGGCATGGCCTCCCTGTGCGTAGAGGTGCATCTCGGCGGGCACACCGGCCTTCTTCAACGCGATGTAGTACGCCAGCGCGTCATTCACGCTGTCGGTATGGTCATCCTCGTTCTGCAGCAGAAACGTCGGTGGCGTCTGCGCGGTGACGTGGAGATCAGGATTCAGAGTCAGATCCGGGTCGGCGTTGGCCGCGTGGGGAAGGGCGAATTTCCTCGTTCCCTGCCGCGCATCCCACTCCGACGCCGCCAACGATAGATGCCCTGGATAGACGGGCACGGCGAAGTCGGGGCGGCAGCTGACCCGGTCGGCAGCATCGACCTCCGGGTAAATGCGCTTCGCAAAATGCGTACTCATGGCGGCGACCAGGTGGCCGCCCGAGGAGAACCCCAGCACACCGATCCTGTGTGGGTCGATGCCCCACTGCGCCGCATGCGAGCGCACCAGGCCAAGCGTCCTCTGCGCATCCTCCAACGCCATGGGTGACTCCGGGTACGGACCCGACTTGGGGTACGGGCCCACGTCGGTCACACGGTACTTCAACAGCACGCACGTGATGCCTTTGGAGATCAGCCAGTCGCAGACCTCCGTGCCTTCCAGATCGATGGCCAACTCCTGATAGCCTCCACCCGGGAACACAACGACCGCTACGCCCGTGTTCCTGCCAGTGGGTGGGTACACCGTCATCGTGGGTCGCGTGACATTGCGAATGCCCACGGCCGGTTTGCCCGCGACCAGGAAATCCTTCCCTGACGCTTCCGCAAACTCCGGTCCTGCGACAGGCTGCGCGTTGGGCGCCGCTGCCGGCCAGATCGGCACCTGGGTATGTCCCGGCGAGGGCTGCCACACAAAGCTCTGCGCGGCCAGACCAGGGCGGCCAAACGTAGAACAAACAATCAAAACGGCGGCGAAAAGGGAACGGGAGCTGGCAAGCTTCATGGCAACCTCACAGCTCATAGATACCGCCGCCTCGGCCAGGAGCAGACTCGACGAACCCAAGTAGGCAAGGGCCACTGCGACCGGCACGTACACTAGCCACGCATGGATCTCCACCTCCAAGACCAGGTCGCCTTCATCGCCGGCAGCTCCCGAGGCATCGGCCGCGCCATCGCTGCCACCCTGCTGGCCGAAGGGGCGCGCGTTGTGCTCACCGGCCGTGACGAGACCTCACTCGGCATCGCTCGAACCGAATTAGCTTTGGGAGTCAGTGGGCCGGCCCAAGACCGGATCTTCGCAATCAACGGTGACTTCACTGAACCGGACACCATAGCGCGCGCCTTCGAGCAGACAGTGCAGCACTTTGGCCGCATCGATCACCTCATCGCCAATTTGGGCACGGGCTCCGGCAAGCCCGGCTGGGAGCAGCCCGACCAGGAGTGGCAACGCCTCTTTGAGCTGAACTTCTTTGCATCGGCGCGGCTCACGCAGGCCGCGCTGCCGCACCTGCTGAGGAACCCCAACGGTGGCTCAATCCTGTACCTCTCTTCGATCGTGGCGCTGGAGGCCACCCCGGCGCCGCTGCCCTACTCCGCGGCAAAGGCGGCGTTGAACAACTATGCCAAGAACCTGGCCCGTCAGCTTGGGCCCCAGCGGATCCGCGTAAATACGATCGCGCCGGGCAACATTTTCTTCCCGGGCGGCTCGTGGGAGCGCCACCTCGCCACTCGCCGCGAAGCCGTCGAGGCCATGCTGAAGACCGAAGTCCCGCAGAACCGCTTCGGCACCCCCGAAGAGATTGCCTCCCTCGCCGCGTATCTCTGCTCCCCGCAGGCCGCCTTCGCCACCGGTGCCTGCTACGTGATGGATGGCGGCCAGACGCGTACGCTGTAGCCCCGAGTAACGCAAGCATTTTTTCAGCGGACAAAGCTCCTGCGCGTGTCTCGCGCTGGCGGCAAGCAACGTGTCCGCGCCGGTGTGCCCGTTACTCTACGTTGCATGTACACAGCAGCGGGGGAGACCAATGAAGCAGCAAAGCAAGACCAAGACTCTGGTTCGCTCGGCGGCCGTAGCCCTGGCCCTTTCCCTCGGCCTCGGCACGGCGTCAGCGCAGGCGTCCGACAAGGACAAGAGCTTCCTGAACGACATCGCGCAGGACACCAACTTCGAGCTCAGGACGGGCCGTCTGGCGCTCGTGAAGAGCCCTAGCGCCGACGTAAAGGCGTACGCGAGCATGATCCTTCACGACCACACCCAGCTCCAAAGCAGCATCGCCGCGGCGAACGGCGCAGCGGGCGTCACGGCCGTCTCACCGGGCAGCATGGGTGTGGGCGATGATGCCCGCTATGCCGAGCTGAAGTTGCTCACCGGCCGAGCGTTCGACGACGCATACATCAAAGTCCTGGTGAAAGGCAACGCGGAGAGCGTGCAAAAGGAGGCGGACAAGCTGAATGCGACGTCGATCCCGGCCGTCAAAAAGCTGGCACAACGCAGTCTTGACGATGACACCAAGCACACGGCAAAGGCCAAGCAGCTGGCCGCCAGCCACGGCGTACAGCCATGACCCGCAGGAAGCTCTAGACCCTGCCATTTTGCCCAGGGCCGGTGTCGTCACACCTGAGATACTGGAAGCAGGCTATGGCTCCCGTTACCGTCAATCGCGCGCAGTCCCTCTTCGACCTCACCGGCCGCGTGGCCGTCATCACCGGAGGCGCCGGCCTGCTGGGCTACCATCACGGCGCGATCCTCGCTGCTG
>CAXTFS010000009.1:19822-21867 GCA_964243395.1 uncultured Acidobacteriaceae bacterium
CGCCCGTGTGGTGCTGCTGGACCTCGCCGTTGCCAATCCAAGCCTGCGCGCCGATCAGCTGCAGGCCGCGCACGGCCCCGAGAGCCTCGGCCTGTCTGCCGACATCACCTCCGAGCACTCGCTGCTTGAAGCCCGTGACGCCATTATGGCCAGGTTCGGCCGCGTCGACATCCTCATCAACAATGCCGCCAACAACCCCAAGGTCGAAGCCGACCCGCACGGCGAGCCGAAGCAGTGGTCACGTCTGGAAAACTTTCCCGTCGCGGTCTGGAACGCGGACATCGCCGTGGGCCTCACCGGCGCGTTCCTCTGCTCCCGCATCTTCGGTGCGGAGATGGTCAAGCAAAACAGCGGCGTCATCCTGAATGTGGCCTCCGATCTCGGCGTCATCGCCCCCGATCAGCGCCTCTATCGCAAGGATGGCCTGCCGGAAGATCAGCAGCCCGTGAAGCCCGTTACCTACTCCGTCGTCAAGACCGCACTGATCGGCCTCACGCGCTACCTTTCCACGTACTGGACCGCGCACAATATCCGCGTCAACGCGATCTCACCCGGTGGCGTCTTCGCCGGCCAACCGGATGAGTTCACCGCGAAGCTCCACCAGCTCATCCCCATGGGCCGCATGGCGCACAAGGACGAGTACCAGGGCGCCATTCTGTTCCTTTGCTCCGATGCCAGCTCCTACATGACCGGGCAGAACCTGATCGTCGACGGGGGCCGCAGTGTCCTCTAGCAAGTTGTCTTCAGTCTTCAACCACAAATCCTGAGCCAATAGTCGGCCATCCTGAGCGAAGCGCAGCGGAGCCGAGGGACCCCTGTAGTTCAGAGCAACGGCGCAGGCACAAGCCCGTAACCCACACCCGAGCAACCCATGACGCCCACGCAAACCGGTACCCAAGACATCCAAGTCGAACACCCGCCCGTCGTGCCCATCCCGCAGGATCCATTCCTGCCCAAGCGGCGACTGCAGCGGCTCGTCAACCTCTTCCCCGGTGGCCAGTTCTTTCGCTACCTCATGGTCGGTGGCTTCAACACCCTCTTCGGCTACTGCACCTTTGTGATCTGCCTCTCCCTGCTGAGCAAGGCGGTTCCCCCGCGCTTCCTGTACCTCACCGCGCCGCTCGCCTCGGTCGTCTCTACGCCGCTTAACATTACCGTCGCCTATTTCGGCTACAAGCTCTTTGTCTTCCGCACAAAGGGCAATCACCTGATGGAGTGGCTGAAGTGCTTTGCGGTCTACGGCACCGGCATGGTCCCCGGTCTCATCGCACTGGGCTTCCTGACGCGCCTGCTGCAAAGCCTCATCCACACCCACGCCGCGACCCTGCACATGCAGCTATCCGCCGTCGAAGCGCACCTCGGCGGCGCACCGTTGACACTCCTGCAGAGCATCGCGCACGGCAAGAGCATCGCCGGCAACATTGCCGGGGCCATCGTGATCGCCGTCTCCACGGTGTACAGCTTTGTCGGTCACAAAAAGGTCACCTTTAAGACCACCTCCCCGCCCGTGGTCTGAAGACCCTATCGGCTAAACTTGTCTCGAACTTTAGCCCCACGCCTCAGGAGCCGTACCCAGAGTGAGCCACAAGACCATCTCCATCATCACGCCCTGCTACAACGAAGAGGCCAACGTCCTCAACCTGTACAACCAGGTGCGCGCGGTGATGGCCGGAATCGGCCGCTATGAGTACGAGCACATCTTCATCGACAACCACTCGCGCGATAACACCGTAGCCATTTTGCGCATGATTGCCGCCGAAGACCCCAACGTGAAGGTCATCGTCAACGCGCGCAACTTCGGCCACATCCGCTCGCCCATCCACGCGCTCATGCAGGCCCGCGGCGACGCCATTCTCGGCATCGTCGCCGATCTGCAGGATCCGCCACCCATGATCGCCGACATGATCGCCGAGTGGGAGAAGGGCGCCTACTGCGTGCTCGGTATCAAGCGCACGTCGGAGGAGCATTCGCTTATGTTCTGGGCGCGCAAGCAGTACTACAAGACAGCGGAACGCCTCAGCTCCATCGAAACCATCCAGAACTAC
>CAXTFS010000010.1:0-21836 GCA_964243395.1 uncultured Acidobacteriaceae bacterium
CGCTGGAGACCGACCGCTGGAGACCGGCATGCCCAGGTAGGCACAGGCCGCACGGGTAGCGGGCTGGGCTCGTCAGGCTGCCTGCTGCAGCTCCTGCCGCTCCCGTCGCTTCTGGATCACGTATTGCAGACTTTCCACCCAGGTCATGCCGAAGCCGATGGCCAGCTGCATGTTCTGGTTGAAGAAGGCCTCGTCGGCGCTGTCCGGGCAGGCCTGCAGGAAGAGTTCGTGAGCGCGGGTGCTGAGTTTTTGGGGCGAAAGTCGCGTGGGCGTTTCCATGGAGTCACCTTAGGGGCTGAGCAAGGGGTACTCCATGGCACCTTGGTATGGGAGTATCACCCGTTGTTCCCGTCGGACGGAGACGGTTGTTCCGGTCCGGCACATTCCCAATTTGGCATCGAGTCCCTCGGCTCCCATGCGCTCGCGTGCTGCCGCAAACTGTCTGCGCGGGGAGCGAAAGAGTAGACTGCCCTTTGGCATGCGCGCCCTTGTGGTCTCTGACATTCACGGCAATCTGCAGGCGCTTCGGGCGGTGCTGGACGCTGCGGGTCCAATCGATGAGCTCTGGAACCTGGGCGACGCGGTCGGCTATGGCGCCAACCCGAATGAGGTGATCGATGTGCTGCGACCGTTGGCCACGGTCAACGTTCGCGGCAACCATGACCGTGTCTCGACCGGGGTGACGAGCTCCCAGGGCTTCAACCCGGTCGCGGCAGAGGCGGCCGCCTGGACGCAGGCTGCACTCTCGCCTGAAAATCTCGCCTGGTTGCGCGATGTGCCCAAGGGCCCGGTTCGCGCCGCGGAGGACGCCACCTGCGCGCACGGCTCTCCCCTGCACGAAGACCACTACATTGTCTCCATGCGTGACGCGTGGACGCCCCTGCAACGCATGCCAACCGCGCTGACCTTCTTTGGACACACCCACCTACAGGGCGCCTTTGTGCAGCAGGGCGCGGAGTGGGAAGAGATGCACCCGGTCGGGGCAGCCATGGAGGAGTTCACCCTCCTGCTGGCGCCGGGGGCACGCATGTTGATCAACCCGGGCTCTGTCGGGCAGCCCCGGGACCACGATCCGCGCGCTGCGTTCGCGATCTATGACTCCGATGCCGCGGTCGTGATCTTTCGCCGGGTCACGTATGACATCGCCGGCGCACAGGCTGCCATCCGGGCCGCGGGCCTGCCGGAGCGGCTTGCCGGGCGGCTGGAAGGTGGACGCTAGCCGGTACCGCGTCCACCGCTCGCAGGATTGTGAGCGCCATGCCGGGTTACCGCAGCGACGCGGGCGTCGAGAAGATGCGGCCCAGGGTGAAGACGAATTTGCGCTCGCCGCCGTCGCCGATCGCGGGCGCAATGGTAATCACCCCGAACGGTGTTTCGGCGACAAGACCCAGGTACACATCCTGGCGCGTCACTGTGCGCATATCCGGTCCACGCATCTGTCCGGCCTCGTACGCGATGCCGGCATAGATTGACTGGCCGAGCGGCGCAGGCAGGGTTGCCAGGCGGTGCAGATACCCGGGCGTGAACAGGAAGTAGTCCGTGCCCCGCAGCTGGTCGATCGCCAGGGAACTTACCCGGAGCGGACCACCAAGCGTGAACCGGAAGGGTTGCGCGACGTCCCGGTTGAACATCGTGCCGCCTTCAAGGTTGATCAGGAACAGATCATCCTTGAACGTCTTCCGTTTCAGGCCAAGATCATGCGCGTAGTTGAACTGGCTTATGAACTGGGGTGCGCTGGGGCTGCCGGGCGTGTCGTAAAGGTAGCCGAAGCTTGTCTCGGAACGTATGCCACTTCGGGGAACGAGGGCACCATCCTGTGAGTCGAAGACATACCGGGCACGAACCGTTTGCGAGTTGCCGGCGTAGTCCGGCAGGCCATCGGAGCCGGTGGTCGTGTGCCATTGAACATTCTGGTAGGACCAGCCCAAGCGCAGCTCCTGCGTTTTGCTGTCACTCCAACCGACGTCTGTGGCGAAGCCGGCAAACTGACTCTGCCGTTCCGACGCGCGGTAGCTGCCCTGGTAGATATAGAAGGGCTCCCGCGTGAGGTTGGCGCGTGGCGCAACGAAGAATCCCTGGTATGGGTTGGGCTTGTAGTAGTACTCGCCCTGAAGTCGAGTCAGGAAGCCAAGGTCGATGTTGCCGCGAAATCCTGAGCCATAGCCGCCCAGATCCTGGTACAGAAAGATGCTGGAGATGGTTGCGCGGGTGACGCCTCCGGTTTGTGCGGCGATGTTAGCGCCCAGATCGAGGAAGGGTGGTCCCGTCTTCTTGTCTTCGATTGCCACCAGGAGGATGGGGCGATTGGACTCCGGACCGTCGTAGCCAACGGTGTAGTCTGCATTGAACCGGCCGTCCGACCGCATGTCCGCCAACAATTTTTCCACCTTATCGGTGTCCACCGGCTGGTTCACGAGAGGCTGGAAGAGCCGTTCGGCATACTCGCGCACGCCGATGTTGGAGGCGTTCACCTTGACCCGCAGCACCGTGCCGGCAGGGGGACGCTCCTTCGAGCGCCGGTGTGCCAGGTACGCCGCCCAGTCGTCATTGGATAGCGAATACTGCACCAGCTCGGCTTTGTGAGCCTCGGCTGCGGCATAGCCAACTGCCGCCAGCTTGTCCATTTGTGTGTAGCTGTTGGCGGTAAAGCCTTTGACGTCAGGCATGATGAGGACGGTGGCGAGCTTGCGCCCCCGAGCCTCGTTGGCTTCGATGCCGACGGCGAAAGCCCTTTGCAGCACGCCCAGGATGGAATCGAGGTCACCCTTGGCGACTGGCTCCAGCGGAAGGCTGACCGCGATGATGACGTCGGCCTTCATCGCCTTCACATCCGGTGTGGGCAGATTCTCCAGGATGGCGCCATCCACGTACTCATGGCCGTTCATCTCGAACGGACGAAATACGCCCGGGATGGAAGCCGAAGCGCGCACCGCATCGGGCAGCGATCCACGAGCAAAGGTGACCGAGCGCGCATCCGTTAGATCGGTCGCCTGGCAGCGAAAGGGAATGGGCAGGTTGTTGAAATCGGTCTGGTCGTTATAGCTGAGGAACTCTCTGTCCAGCAGGTCGTTCAGCCCCGTGTCCGTGAGCAGGCTGTTACGCAGGCTGACGCCATGCTTCAGCCCGACTCCGACCGCATTGGGCAACTCGCGATCTTCCTCCCTCCGGCGGTAGCTCAGGTTGGCATAGGAGGCGTCGATACGGAACACACGGCTGATCTCGTCGCCGGTAAGGATGTGCTTCATCTGCTCGGGCGTCCTGCCGGTGGAGTACAGCGCCGACAGGATGGAGCCCATGCTGGTGCCGGCAATCACGTCGACAGGGATGTGGTGTTCCTCAAGCCACTGCAGGGTGCCCACTTCGCTTAGCGCAATGGCTGCACCGCCGCCCAGTGCAAGGCCGATGACGGGGCGGCCCTTGGGCAAGTCCGTAGGCGCGGTAGCGGGGTCAGTGGGGGCGAGGCGGAGTTTGGTTGTGCTGGCTGCCTCTTCCGCGGCGCTGGCCGGCTGAGAGGCCGAGGTGCTGTCCTTCCCGTTGCCCTTCTGCCCGCTGGGGGAATCCTTGGTGCCCACCCCGGTGGATTGCGCGGCGCCCTGCTGCGCCTTCCCGCCCGCCTCCTGCGCGGCCTGCTGCGCCTTGATCACGGGCGTGGCCGGCGTGGCGTCCTGCGCGTGGGAGGGAAGGCTTGCTGCCAGCAGGACCGATCCAACAGCGATCGATCCGAGGGTCCTGTTCAAGTAAGGGAAATGCATCTTCACCGTCGCAACCACCTGTGCGAAGAGTTCTTGCCGTAGTTTGATCAACTATTCAGATGTAGACAATGCCCCACATGGTGTGGAACGGGTTCTTAACGACGGTATTCCTGGAAAAGCTCCGGGAACTGCTGACCCAGGGACGCAATCTTGGGAATGTCGCAGACCTGGATATACGGGTTGTGCGGATTCTTCAGGGCATAGTCCTGGTGGTACTCCTCACCGCGATAAAAGGTCTCAAGCGGCACAACCTCCGTCACGATCGGCTTCGGAAAGATGCCCGCTGCGTTCAGCTGCTTGATGTACTCATCGGCAACCTCGTGCTGATCTTTAGCCGTGAAGTAAATGCCCGAACGGTATTGTGTTCCGACATCGGCGCCCTGCCGGTTCCTCTGGGTGGGGTCGTGCACCACCGAAAAGAAGATACGCAGCAGCGTGCCATACGTGACCTTTGCCGGATCGTAGATTACCTCGATGGCCTCCGCGTGCCCGGTGTCATCGGTCGAAACGGCCCGGTATTCCGCGGTTTCGGCGCTGCCGCCGGTATAGCCGACGTAGGTCTCGAGTACGCCCTTGACGCGCTGGAAGACCGACTGCACGCCCCAGAAGCAGCCACCGGCAAAGACGGCGGTTTCGCGCTGGCCGGCCTCCCAGCCGGACTCGGGAGCAAAGATGTCATGAACGGGAGCGGGGATGGGCTCCTTGCGTGTGCTGGCCATAGCCGTATACCTCCATACCCTCAGCCCGACAAAGAGCAGAACGGCCGTGGCCACCAGCCACAGCAGCTCGGTTCCAGGTGGATGAGCGGTCACGAGGTATTGGACGCAGGGAGCCATGGCGGCGATGCGGCGGGCGCTGGCGTCTCGTCCACAGGCCCCGTGAACCATAGTGGTAAACACCGCGCTCAAGCGCTACTTGAGGTGTTCCGCTCGGCGGCGAACCAAAGGAGTTAATAGCGGGCTGAAGTCGCACTTGAAGTGTTCCGTGCTGGCGGGGAGCCGCCCGGCGCGACTAACCCGGAGGCCAGCTCATGTGTCGTCCGCCGAGGACGTGGACGTGCAGATGATCGACGGTCTGCCCGCCGTCAGGACCGGTATTGATCACCAGCCGGTAGCCCTCCGCGAGGCCCTGCGCTCGGGCGACCTCCGCGGCAGCGGCGAGCAGATGCCCAAGCAGCGCGGCATCTGCTGGCAGCGTGACGGCGAGTGAAGTGATGTGGCGCTTCGGAATCACCAGCACGTGCACCGGTGCCTGCGGGTTAATGTCCGCAAAGGCGATCGCATCGTCGCTTTCGTAGAGGCGCTTTACCGGGATCGTGCCCGCGACGATCTTGCAGAACAGGCAATCGGGTGAGCTCTGGTCGGTCATGGGGAGTATCGTACGCGGCCGGCTGGCTCAGGTACCGTTCAGGCGCGCATGGTCAGTGTCGCGACCGAGTCCGGCGGCAGCTCCACGGTGACGGCGCGATCGGCGGCATCGGTGGAGACCTGCACACGCTGTGGATGCGAGAGCTCATTGCGGACCAGCAGAACCAGGCTGCCGTCTGGATTGAGGAAGCCCAGCGCATCGTCACAGGTGCCGGTTGTCACGACGAATTCCGCACCGACGTCGACAAAGTGCGTGAGGTGCTTCAGCAGGTAGTAGTCATGGTTGTAGCGGAAAGTTCTGGTCTTCGGATCGACGCTGACCAGCGAGTTCTGTGCCCAGCCCCACGTGCTCTTGCCGCCGGTCACGGTGGAGATGTTCCAGTACATGTAGCCGCGTGCACCGTTGCGGAAGTAGCTCTTCATCAGCTGCCAGCAGTAGCTCGTGTAGTTCCAGCTGTTGGAACCGTCGCCACACTCCTGCTCGGATTGGAAGATGGTCAGTGCAGGGAATTGTTGCCGAATTTCTGGCAGCGCATTCTTGCCGGCCCACTGCACGCCCACGCCTTTGATGGATGGCGCCACGTGTGGGTCGGCCATGACGGTGGCGAGCAGCTTCGGGTCCCCGCGTTCCAGGGTGCCGAAGAAGACCTCGACGCCGCGTTTGCCCATCTCCGGGCAAAGGTGTTGGAGGAATCGGGCCAGGCCTTCCGCGGTCCAGGTGCAGCTGGGAAAGTTCTGTGCGGAGTTGAACTCGTTCTGCGGCATCACCATGCCGATGCGAATGCCTTCGGCACGATAAGCCTCGATAAACCGGCCGAAGTAGCGGGCGTACGCCTCGAGATAGCGCGGCTCCCCGATGAACATGTCCTGGCCTTCATGGCCGACCTGATCGGGCCGGATGCCGTTGTCCGTCATGCCCGGATAGGCCTTGGCTTCTGCGTAGAAGTGGTTATGTTTCATCCACGCGGGTGGGGTCCACGGCGAGGCCCACAGCCGCAACTGCGGTTGATGCGCCTGCGCGGCTTTGATGAAGGGGATCAACGTGTCGCGATCGTGTGCGATGCTGAAGTGTTTCAGGTCGAAGTCGCCGTCTGTTTCGTCGTAGCTGTAGGCTTCGGTCGCGAAATCATTGGCGCCGATCGGCATGCGGCAGTAGGTGAAGCGCGCACCCGCGGAAGGATCAAAGAGCTCATGCAGGACGCTCTCGCGGTCTGCCGGGCTCAGCAGGCTAAGCGAGATCCAGCCAAGCTCGTTGAAGCAGGCGCCAAAGCCTTGCATGCCTTTGCTGTGGGCACTTGCCTGCGTGCTTTTTGTTTGCACGTTGAGGTTTAGTGCCTCCCAGCTGAAGGCCGGTTTGAAGAGCGTGCCCGGCTGCCAGGGCTGATCGGCCGTGGTCGTTGTGAGCGTAAAGCGCGGATCGTGGAGCGGCTCGGGTGGGGGCAGCATCTGCCCGGCGCCCGCAACGTTCCATCCGCCCAGGCTCGCCGCAGCGGCTGCGCCTGCTCCACGTGTTAAGACCTTTCGCCGATTCCAGAGCGTCTCATTCATGCTCGCCGCGTGCCCCTTGGAAGACTGTTCCTGGAGACGCAATGTACCAGAGCGATCGATGTTCAGGCCCACCGAGGCTTTGTCCTTCAGGGCCTCGAAACGCAGTTGCTCAACGCGAGTCACTACCGGTGGTGCCTGTCGTGGTGCTTGGAAAGTACCTGGGCGTGAGGCCAGGCGCCCAGGGATCGTAGGCCTTGCTGAACGCGGCGCGGCGTCCGAGTGCAGGGTGGTCGTAGGTCCAGAATTCATAGAACCGGCTGGGGTTTGGGTCATCCAGAGACGTCTCCCCCAAGACATCGAACGCGCCCTTGGCGGCGGCCTTCGGATCGGCGACGATGCCGTGCACCGCTTCCTGACCGTAGACGTCGGCAGCATGCTCCTGCATACGCGAGAGCACGGCTTCGATCGGCTCCGCAACGGCACCGAAGAGGGTGAAGGCGAGCACCAGAACGCCAAGCGTACCCCAATCCTCCTGCGCGGGAATGCGCCAGCGCGGACCGAAGCGGCGGATGGCCCAACGCACGAAAAGGTAGCCTAGGTACAGCGAAACCAACGTGCCGATAAAGCTGAAAATCAGGCCTCGCACGATATGCCCGAGCACATAGTGTCCAGACTCATGCCCAAAGACAAAGAGGATCTCGTCAGGCTGTAACTTCTGGATGGCGGTATCCCACACCACGACCCGCTTGGAATGGCCAAAGCCTTCCACGTCGGCGTTCAATGTTGTGAGCTTGGCCGACGCCTGCATAAGAAACATGCGCTCCGGTGGGATGTTCATGTGTCCGCGCGCGGCCACCTGCTCCAGGCGAGCGACCAGCTGGGGGTGCCGTTGCGCAAGCGGCTCGTAGTGGAAGAAGAGCGGCTCCACGTACGGCCCGATAAACAAGCCGAACAGTGTGAGGGGAACTGTGAGCGCCCAGAACAGCAGCCACCACCGGTTCGGCAGCCTGCGAATCACCCAGAACAGCAGCATCAGCAACAAGCCGCCGACAAACCATTCCAGGGCAAACGACTTCCCCAGGTCGCCGAGCCAACTTCCCCAGCCCTGGACCGACAGCCCGTAACGAAGCGAGAGGACGTGGCGGTACAGCGTGAGCGGCAAGTCGAGCAGAAGACCCGCGAACAGAAACAGGAACAGAAAGACGAAGCCCTGCAGCCAGCGATTTCTGCTCACGTGCACCGCGCGGTCGCGCATCCACGCAATGCCGCCCAGCCAGAGCAGCAGCAGCAGTTGCACGATCCCCCAGATCTCGCCCGCGAAGTGGGTCGTCTGGTGCACGGCTGCGAGGTGCTGCGCCTTGGCAAGCTCCGCAGGCGGCAAGGTGTAATCAGGAAGATTGCCGTGGAGCGGGGCCGTGTTGACCTCGTCCGTTGCGTACGCGGTCGCGGCACGCTCGGCGGCCGTCTCGCTCGCGTGGGCGGTGCCGGCCGTCGCGGCCAGGGCGAGAAGCAGAAAAAGCAGGAACGGACGGAAGCGTCGCAGAGCAGGCAAGGGCTCTCCCGGGGGCGAAGGATGGTCGTTTGAGTCTGGAGCAGCACCCGGCGCAAAAGCAAGGCCAGCCCGTGTTGCCGGTCCGCGCTGTGCGCCCTGCGAAAGCCGCACGATTCTATCCGCTACACTTAGCTTTGTGGCTGAAGAGCCACAAATGCCGGGCCCTGGACGGTGTGTGTGATTCGCTTCTCTCGCTCCTTGTTCTGCAAACCGCTGTGCGCGACCTTGTGGTTGACAACGTGTGCTCTTCCCGCGCTGAGCCTGCCGCCAAAGGGGAAGCCGCCCGCCGTAAAGACGGCGCCCCCTGCTGCCAGGAAGCCGGCGGCAGCAGATCCCGTCCTGATCGATGCCATGGAGGCCGAGTTACACCGCGCCATGGGAGCCCTGGGCACGGTGATTACGCCGGTCGGCAGCAAGGAAGCGAGCCCCGCGAAGTCGTCGAGCAACGGGACGCCCGCACCCAAGCCCTACTTCCTGAGCTACTCGGTTGCCGATGCCGAGACCGTGAATATTACGGCGCAGTATGGCGCGATCTCGCAGTCGAACAGCAATCACACCCGTACCGCGGATGTGCAGGTACGACTTGGGTCGTCCACGCTGGACAACACGCACGGCACGCATCGCACCAGTGCTCTGACCACCATGCCGCTGCCGCTGACCGACGATCGTGCGGCGATTGAGCGCACGCTTTGGTATGCCACGAACCGTGGTTATGGCAAGGCGCTCGATGCGCTCGAGAAGGTGAAGACCGAGCAGCAGGTGCGCGCGAAGGAAGAAGATACCTCGGCCGATTTTTCGGCGGAAAACGCGCGGACCGAGGTGTTGCCCGCGGCGGCACCGTTGACGTTTGATCGAACGATGTGGGAAGGGCGATTGCGTGAGATCACCGCGCTTTTTCGCGCGCACGGCAACGTCACGTATGACATGGCGATCCTGCAGGCCGCGCATGAAACTGACTACTTCGTCTCCAGCGAAGGTGCGAAGGTCGCCGCGCCCAACCAGGTTGCGCGCCTGATTGTTGTGGCGCGTACGCGTGCCGTGGATGGCATGGACCTGTTTCGCGCCGAGACCTTTGAGGCCGATGCGACGGGCCGCTTGCCCGACCAGGCGACCGTGCTCGCGAAGACGGAAGCGATGGCCAGGAACCTCGATGACCTACGCGTTGCGCCCATCACCGAGCCCTACAACGGCCCCGCGATCCTCTCCGGTCGTGCGGCGGCGGTCTTCTTTCACGAGGTGCTGGGACATCGCCTGGAAGGACAGCGCCAACGCGGCGATGAGGAAGGCCAGACCTTCACCAAGCTGCTCGGCAAGTCCATTCTTCCCAGCTTTCTCTCCGTCGCCGACGATCCAACGCTGCGGGACTACAAGGGCCAGCCGTTGAGCGGGCACTACCTGTTCGACGATGAGGGTGAGCCCGCACAGCGTGTGCAACTGGTCGAGAACGGCGTGCTGAAGACGTTTCTTATGTCGCGTTTGCCTGTGGCGAGCTTCGCGACGTCGAATGGCCATGGCCGCGCGGAGACGGGCAAGATGCCGACGGGTCGACAGGGCAATCTGATCGTGACCTCGACGAAGTCCGTGAGCGATGCGGAGCTGCGCGACATGCTGAAGGCCGAGGCCAGGAAGCAGGGCAAGGCCTATGGCCTCTACTTCGAAGACATCTCGTCGGGCTTTGCGGTGACCACACGATCTTCGCCCCAGGCGTTCCAGGTGATTCCGCTGGTGGTGTATCGCGTGTATGTCGATGGCCGGCCGGACGAGCTGGTGCGTGGCGTTTCGATTGTGGGCACACCGCAGTCGGCGTTGAATCGCATCATTGCCACGAACGACAAGCCTGATGTCTTCAACGGTGAGTGCGGGGCAGAGAGCGGCACAGTGCCGGTGAGTGCGGTGGCGCCGGCCATGCTGGTGAGCGAGATGGAGACGCAGCGGCAATCGCAGGGCACGGCGCGGCCGCCGATCCTGCCGCCGCCGCCGGTAGGTGGCACCCCGGCCGGCTCCGCGCATGCGGTCTCGGCAGCAAAGGGGAGCGAGTAAGTGCGTGACCGCTGGCTTTGTCTTCATTCGCTCGGTGTTCCTTCACTTGGATTCCGCATTGCAGCCCTGTCAATGGCAAGCCTTGTTTCTGTCGTAAGCGGACAGGCGCAAGCCGCAGGGAGCGGCAAGACCTTTGACCGGATTCAAGGCTCGACGGGTCTGCAGCAGCCTCCACCGGTGAGCGATCCACTGCTCGTCGCGATGCAGGCCGAGCTCACGCGCGAGAAGGAACAGCTGGTGCTTCCGGGCATGCAGCGGCCCTACTTCATCGAGTACCGGCTGGAAGACATCCACACCTACGAGGCCGTGGCGAACTTTGGCGCGCTGACCAGCGAAGGGGAGAACCGGCAGCGCATCGTGCGTGTCGAGGTGCGCATCGGCGATTACGCTGTGGATTCGAGTTCGGCACGTGGCAGCGGATCGCTGGCGCTTGCGCCCGGCGATGATGATCCGGCAGCCTTGCGCAACGCCTTGTGGACAACCACCGACGAGGCCTACAAGGGCGCCCTGCGCGCGTACTCAGCCAAGCAGGCCGCGCTGAAGCAGTTCCAGAATCCGCCCAACGCGAATGACTTCACCCCGGCCAAGCCAGTGACGTTGCTTGAGCCATTGGTCACGCTCACGCTGGATCGTGCGGAGTGGAAGCGCCGACTCATCGAAGCGAGTGGGATGTACGCTGCGGATCCAGAGGCGCGTTCGTTTGCAGCCGAGGTGCAGTACTCCAGTGCGACGCTGAATGCCACGGCGGTCAATCGATACACCGTCAACACGGATGGCACCGCGGTGCGGCATGGATATGCGGGCTATCAGGATGTGGTCTCGGTCGACGGGCAGGCACCGGACGGCATGCAGCTCGGTCGCAGCAATGGCACGACCGCAACGGTCGCGGCGGCGCTCGAAGACTGGCCCGCCATGCAGAAGCGCACGCTGAACAACCTGATGAGCCTGCATGCACTCTGCCAGGCACCCGTGGTGGATGCTGAGGATTACCATGGCCCCGTGCTGTTCTCCGGCGATGCGGCTGCGGACGTGGTGAACCGGCTGTTTGTGCCGAACATTGAGGCGAACCGCCCTGACATGGGCACCTCGGCGCGCACGCAGGGGGCCTACCAGTCGAGCTACAAGAGTCCTGTCTTGCCCGCCTTCCTAACGGTTGTGGATGACCCCACGTTGCGCAGCTTTGAAGGCAAACCTCTGGTCGGCGCCTATGCCGTGGATGATGAAGGTGAGCCTGCGGAGCCGGTCACGATTGTGGATCATGGCAAGCTGGTGAGCTATCTTGTGGGCCGCGAGCCGGTGAAGGACTTTCCGGAGTCGAACGGGCACGGCCGCGCATCGCTGGGCGGACCGGCACATCCACACGTCGGTGTGTTGATGGTGAAGTCCGGGGATGCGTTGACGCTGGATCAATTGCGCGACAAGTTGATCGCGCTTGCAAAGGATCAGGGTCGCGACGTGTACGAGGTGCAGACCCTTGGCGGCGGAGAACTGACGCCGCGGCTGCTGTACCGCATCGCGCCGGACGGCAAACGAACGCTGGTGCGTGGGGCGGTCTTCGATGAGCTGGACCAGCGGTCGTTGCGTTCAGAGATCCTCGCGGCCGGCGGTACACCGTACATCGCGCAGCAGGTCAGTCCCTTGCCACAGACAACGATCACACCCGCCCTGTTGTTCGCCGATATCGCCGTGAAACGTGGAACGCAGCAGCAGGAAAAGCTGCCATACTACGCCCCACCCGCGATCGCAGCGAAGTAGCGCAAGGCCGTTACGCAAAGGTCGTTATACGATGGGCGCACGGGAGAAATCATGCGCTCTTTCTGTTCGCTCGCCGCGGCTGCGCTTGGCTGCGGTCTGGTTTTGTCTCAGGTGTCCTTTGGGCAGCAGCCGGTCGCGGTGCCGGTGCCTTCGGTTGTGCCGCTCGAGAAGATGCCGTACTCGCCATCGCTCGATCTGAACAGCCTGGACCGGACGATTGATCCTTGCGTTGATTTCTACAAGTATTCCTGCAACGGCTGGATCAAACGCAATCCGATCCCTGCCGATCAGGCGACGTGGGATGTGTACTCCAAGCTGGCCAACGACAATCAGCAGTTCCTGTGGGGCATTCTGGAGGCCGATGCCAAGGCGGCGAACCGGACAGCAATTCAACAAAAGGTCGGCGACTACTTCGAAGCCTGCATGAACACTGGCTCGATCGATGCGGCAGGGCTCACGCCGCTGGCGCCCGCGTTGGCACGGCTTGATGCGTTGCAGACACGCGAGGCGATGGTTGCGGCACTCACGCCGTTGCAGCACGAGACCGCGGGGAGCTACTTCTTCCACGCCGGCGTGCGACAGGATGCCGTCGATGCGTCCACCATGATCGTTCAGCTGGACGCAGGTGGACTGGGCCTGCCGGATCGCGACTATTACACCAAGACCGACCCACGCAGCGTGAAGATCCGCGAGCAATACAGCGCGTACGTGCAGCAGTTGATGACACTTGCAGGCGAAACGCCGGATGTCGCGAAGGCCGATGCCGAGGCCATCCTGCGCATCGAGACGGCGCTGGCAAAAGCGCAGCTGACACGCGTGGATCGTCGCGATCCGCACAAGACGTATCACGTGATGACCGTTGGTGAACTGCACACCCTGACGCCCGCAGTGGACTGGGAACACCTGTTCACGGTTGAGGGCGCGCCTGGCGTTCCGAAGCTCAATGTTGCGCAGCCAGAGTATATGAAAGCCGTGCAGGAGGAGCTCAAGGGTGAGCCGGCGGCCGCGTTGAAGGCGTACCTGCGCTTTCATCTGCTCACGTCCGCGGCGCCTTACCTGGCCCACCCGTTTGAAGCGGCAAACTTTGACTTCTACTCGAAGACCTTGCGCGGCGTAGCGCAGGAGCCGCCACGCTGGAAGACCTGCGTGCGCGCGGTGGATCGCAACCTGGGCGAAGCGCTGGGGCAGGAGTTTGTGGCACGCACCTTCTCCGCAGACATGAAGGCACGCACAGAGTTGATGCCCGGGCAGATCGAGCAGGAGATGGGCAGCGAGATCCAGGCGCTCGACTGGATGAGTGCGGCGACCAGGGTTGAAGCGTTGCGCAAGCTGCATGCAATTCGCAACAAGATCGGCTATCCAGCGCACTGGCGCGACTACACGTCGCTGGAGGTGAAGCGGGATGACTACATCGGCGACGTCAAGCGTGCGTTCCAGTTTGAGCAGGCGCGCAACTGGGCCAAGCTGGGCAAGCCTGTTGATCTGAACGAATGGGGCATGACGCCACCGACCGTAAATGCCTACTTCAGCCCGCAGATGAACGACATCAACTTCCCTGCGGGTGTGCTGCAGCCGCCGCTCTACGATCTATCGCTGGATGATGCGCCCAACTACGGCAACACCGGCGCGACGATCGGTCATGAGCTGACGCATGCCTTCGACGATGAAGGGCGGCAGTTCGACGCCAAGGGGAATCTACGCGACTGGTGGACGCCTGCGGATGCGAAAGGTTTTGAAGATCGCATCAACTGCGATCGCGACCAGTATGCGGGCTACGTGATCGTGGATGACATTCACATCAACTCCAAGCTGACCTCGGGCGAGGACGTTGCGGACCTTGGCGGCACGCTGCTGGCGTACCTGGCGTGGCAGATGCAGGAGCATGGCAAGAAGCTCGAAAACATCGATGGCTTCACACCGGATCAGCGCTTCTTTGTCGGCCTGGCGCAATGGGCGTGTGAAGAGGCACGGCCGGAGAACCTGCGCGTGAACGCGATCACCGATCCGCATTCACCGGGCTTTGCACGCATCAACGGCGTGGTGAGCAACATGCCGCAGTTCGCCAAGGCGTTCGGGTGCAAGGCAGGGCAGCCGATGGTGCATACGCCGACGTGCAAGGTGTGGTGATGCGCCCGCATTGTGCCCCGGCGCAAACGGCGTGTCGGATGCCATGAACGACGCAGCGCCCTCGTATGAGCCCGTCCACCTGCCGCAGCCCGTCGTGCTGTTGCGCCGGCTGCGGCTGCGTTGGATGGTCGCGGCCGTGGTGCTGGGCGCAGTCAGTGCGCTGGCAGCGGCGGTGGTGCGGCTGGGCTTCAGCCATCTGGAATGGATCTTTACAGGGTCAATGGCAGCGCCCCCGGTCGCGGCTGCACATCTTGCCCACTGGCGTCGAGCCGTGGTGCCTGCCGTCGGAGCGTTGCTGGCGACCGGCGTGACTGCCCTGCGTCGATGGCGTGCGCACCGGCTCGGGCGGGAACCGCGGCCGTACGTGGAGTACGTGGAGGCCGTCCGGCACGGTGGCGGCATCATCCCTTTGCTGCCCAACTGCTGGCGCACGCTGGGTGCGGCATTCTCCATCGCGAGCGGCGCGTCTGTTGGGCGCGAAGGCTCGATGATCCAGTTTGCGGCAGCGATCGCGTCGCTGTGTGGCGACAGACTGCGTCGGCGGTCAAAGGGGATCGATCCGCTGGACTTGCGCCTGCTGGTGGCGTTCGGCGTTGCCGGCGGCGTCACCGTGGCGTACAACGCACCGCTTGCCGCGATCTTTTTCGCTGCCGAGATCGTGCTCGGGGCTGTGCAATGGCGCGAGCTGCCGCTGCTTGCCCTTGCGGCCGGTGCTGGACAGCTCGTGAGCGGGCCGCTGCTGGGTTGGGCGCGCCTGTATCCCACCCATGTGTCGTTGCAGCCGGAGGGCTGGCACCTCGCCTGGCTGCCGGTGTTTGCGGTGCTGTTCGCCGTTGCCGGCCCGGTCTACCAAAGGTTGATCCGCAGCCTGACGGCGACGCAGGGGTGGCCGCTTGCCCTGGTGTGGGCCGGTGTCCTGGTCGGGCTGTTGTCGATGCGCGATCCGCGGGTCTGGGGCAACGGCGATCTTGGATTAAGCGCGGCCCTGGGTCACGCGGAATTGCCTGGCTTGTCGATTGCTGTGCCAGCGCTGGCCCTGCTGCTGGCGATGCGTTTGCTGGCCAGCGCTGTCAGCGTGGGAGCGGGCACGGTCGGCGGCGTCTTCACCCCGACGCTGTTTGCCGGCGGAGCGCTGGGGGCGCTGTTTGGCCATGCGCTGGGTGGGGCCGACCCGGCGTTCTGGGCGATCGTCGGCATGAGCTGCCTGATGGCCGCGGTAACCCACGCTCCATTGATGGCGGCGTTCATGGCCGCGGAACTCACCGGAGACTGGACCCTGCTGCCTGTGCTGGTGGTGCTGAACCTGATCTGCTGGAAGCTGGCGTACCGGCTTTCCGGTCGGGCCCTGTATGCCATCGCGAGCCAGTCGCCAGCGTCCTCGCGCCCCAGCTGAATCCCGGGTGAGGGGAATCTCGCAACTATTTCCGCTGCGGGTTAAAGCTTTGGCGAAGTCTGCCGATGAGGTCCTTGAGATGAGCGTTACCCGTGCGATCCGGAACAGACGTGCGGTAAACCCTCGGCTTGCTTCGGGCAGGCAGGTCTCACATTCCACCTAAGGGATCCCTATGCGTTTGTTACTCCTGTCAGCACTGGCCGTTTTCGTCTCGGCGGCATCGGCCGCCCACGCGGACACGATCAAGAACTTCAACCTCCATTCCGATTTCAACGGCGGCTACGTGGCGCAGGGAACGGTGACCATCGACGTTACGTCGGGAATCGTCGAGACCTCCCATATCGTTTTGAGCCAGGGCAGTACCGTCGATGCCACCTTCACCACGCCTGACTCTTACGACGAGACGTTTGGCAGCAGCAGTTTCATTGCGGAGTTCCCCGACCCGGCTCAGGGGTACACCTATGATCTGATCCTGCCGACGGCCAGCCTGGTCGGCTACACGGGTGGTTCCGTCTGCACACAGAGCGCCACATGCTCCGGCTATCCCTCGGGCATCCAGTTTTCGAGCGGCGGTGGCGAAGCGGCGATCGACGGCAGTTTGAGTCCAACGCCGGAGCCTTCCAGCCTGCTTCTGCTTGCCACCGGCTTGCTCGCCGGGCTCGTGGTGCTGCGGCAACGCTCTGCATCGCGCCAGGGGACGGCAGCGGCTCGGAACACCGCGGGTGTTGTCTAGCCGTTGTAGAACTCACTGCGCTTGCGGCTGTAGAGGAAGTACACGCACAGCCCAGCGACAAGCCAGAGGAAGAAACGCAGCCACGTGATCATGGGCAGACCCGCCATGAGCAGGATGCAGAAGATGACGCTCAGCACGGGAAAGACGGGGCCGCCCGGAACACGAAAGCCGCGGCGGCGCTCCGGCTGTTTGTGACGCAGGATCAGCACGCCGAGGGAGACCAGAACAAAGGCAAACAGGGTACCGATGTTGGAGAGATCGGCGAGCGTACCCACATCCAACAACCCTGCCGGAATGGCGACCAGACCACCGGCGAACCAGGTAGCAAACGCGGGTGTGCGAAAGCGCGGATTCAACCGGGAAAACGCATCGGGCAGCAGGCCGTCACGGCTCATTGCGAACCAGACGCGCGCCTGACCCAGCTGAAACACGAGAATGGAGCTGACCATGCCGATGATGGCACCCAGCAGCACGATGAGCCGCGTCCAGTGCAGCAGAGGCGATCCTGTGTCGAGGGTGAGGCGCTTTAGCGCGTTGACCACGGGCGCGGCGTCGCCGATCACGCTTCGCCAGGGCACGATCCCGGTGAGCACGAGCGCGACGCCGATATACAGGACGGTGCAGACGATCAGTGTGGCGATGATGCCGATCGGCACGTCGCGCTGCGGGTTTTTGCACTCTTCGCTGGCGGTCGAAACAGAATCGAAGCCGATGTAGGTGAAGAAGATAATGGAGCCGCCGGCGAGCACGCCGGTCCATCCGTTAGGCGCAAAGGGGTGATAGTAGCTCGGGTGAATGAAGTGCACCCCGACAAAGATGAACACCAGGATGGCGACCAGTTTGATCAGGACCATGATGTTGTTGGTGCGAGCACTTTCGCGAATGCCCCGTACCAGCACCATCGTGAGCAGAATGACGATCAGGAAGGCAGGGATGTTGAAGCCGAAGTGCCAGCCCGGTGCATAGATGTCGTGACCTGCGAGATCCTGCAGGCCCTGCGGCAAAAACGCCGGCGAAAGCCACCTGGGATTGAGTCGCAGGCCCAGCCAGTCCAGCAGATCGACGAAGTGTGCGGCGAACCCGACGCTCACGCTCATGTTGGAGAAAGCGTACTCAAGGATAAGATCCCAGCCGATGATCCACGCGATCAGCTCACCCATGGTTGCGTAGGTGTAGGTGTACGCCGAACCGGCGATGGGGATCATGCTCGCAAGTTCCGCGTAGCAAAGCCCGGTGAAGCAACAGACGATGGCAACCAGGACCAGGGACAACGCCAGTGCAGGCCCCGCGCCGGGCCGGCCGGCAACGTGTCCGGCGCTGTGATGGAAGAGGCCGAGGAAGAGATCGACGACAGGGGACTCGGTCCAGCCGCCTACTTTGGCTGGGTTGCCGCCGATCGCTGTACCAATGACGGTGAAGATGCCCGAACCGATCACGGCGCCGATGCCCAGGGCGGTCAACGAAACGGGACCCAGCGTTTTCTTCAGCGAGTGTTCGGGCCGCTCGCTTTCCTGAATGAGCTTGTCGATCGACTTGGTGGCAAAGATTTGTCGGGGCAGGTTTCTGTCCTCGTCGGCGTTGCTTGGATGCAGGGTTACAGCGATTGTATGCGGAGGCGCGCCGCCATGAAGCGATGGTCACGGAAACAGCGAGGGCGGAGCCGAAGCCCCGCCCTCCTGTGAAGCTACGCAACGCTTAGCGCTTGGACGTGCCGCGCGATGCCTTCTTGATCTTCTTCTTGTGCTCGCCGCGTGCCCAGGTGCGCGCGACTTTGGGGGTGGCCTTCTTGCGGGCAGCGCGCTTGATCTGCTTGCGCTCTGTGCGGTCGGTGATCTTTGTGGTGTTCGCCATGATGATGTTTTCCTGATGCTGATGAGATACGGCGAGCGCAAGCGCTCCCCCGTGTGCTGCTTGTGGCTTGGAATCCTGTGCCGGCGGACTGCGGATGCCGCTACAGCCGTTCAAGCTGGGCGAACTTCTCCACCAGCTTCTTCACGCCGTGCCCTGTAAAGGATACCGTAATCTTGGCATCTTCGCCGTCGCCCTCACGGCCAACGATCATTCCCTCACCGTATTTCGGGTGCCGAACGCGCTCGTTTTTGCCCAGCCCGGTGCGGCCGGTGGGCGCTGGAATCGCCATTTTTGGGCGCCCAGGGTAGCGTTTGTCGCCCAGCGCATAGCCACTGCCGCCGCCGGCCGAACCTTTGCCAAAGAAGGCGGCGGTGTTATCGAGCGCGCCCGAGCCTGGCCGCACCCCGGGACCGGGTTTGTTGGTGCCGAAACGCTGCGTGGCGTACTGCCGGGCAGCGCCGCCACCGGACTCCTGGCTCTCGTCCTCGTAGGAGTAGTGCCGTTCGCCTGAGCCGCTGTCGTCGCCCGGAGTGAAGCGACGCTTTTGCGGATACGGCGTGGCGTAGGCGTTGCCGTAGCTCAGGCCTCCACCTTCGCTGTAGCCAAAGCCCGGCGAGCCCAGGTCTTCGGTCAGGCGCGACGGCACCTCCTCGAGAAAGCGCGACGCAACCGTGGTCTCGGGCATGTCATTGCCGTAGCGGCGACGGTGGCGCGCCCGGGACATGATCAGCGTGTCCATGGCACGGGTCATGCCGACGTAGCAAAGGCGCCGCTCCTCTTCCATCTGGGTCGGGTCAGTCAGCGTGCGCGCGTGTGGAAAGAGGCCCTCTTCCATGCCGGCGAGGAACACCAGCGGAAACTCGAGGCCCTTGGCAGCGTGCAGTGTCATCAGGGTGACGCGGGCCTCGGCGGAGTATTGATCCGCGTCCGAGACCAGCGCCGCATGATCGAGGAACTCATGCAGGGACTCGCCGCGCGAGGTCGCATCCTGCGCGGCGTTGGCGAGCTCCTTCAGATTCTCAATGCGGCTGAAGGCTTCGGGTGTGCCCTCCTCTTCGAGCGCACGCAGATACCCTGAGCGATCGTTCAGGAACTTGATCAGCTCGGGCAGGGTCGCCGGATCGCCGGGCTTGCGAAAGGCCCTGTCGTCGGCCTGGTTGGCTGCCTCGTGGTCACCGCCCTGCGCAGCCACAATGCGGTCCAGGCGAGCCTGATTCTTCTCACGGATGGTGTCCGCTGCACTTTGTTTCAGTGGCACGGGGGCGAACGGGTTGTAGCTTGCCTTGGCCGCTGCGAGAAAGCTCGGCTTGCCGTCAGCGGTCATAACGTCCGCGTTGTCGATCTCCGGGTCCGAGAGGACTGCGTTTTCCGGCGCGAGCGTGCTGATCTCTTCGCTGGGACCGAAGTCGAACCCGAAGTTGAAGCTGGTGTCGAAGTCGCTGTTCGCATCGTTGGCGATGACCGTGGGCGGCGCAGGTTCGTCTGCTGCAAACTCAAAGCCGAAGTCGAAGCTGTCGTCTTCTCCTTCGCTCCCGTTGTCGATCGAGGCGGATGCGGCGAGTGACTCCAGTTCGGCAGAGTCCCCTGCGCTCATCTCCGGCTGCACATCGGCGGCGAGTTTTTCCGCAAATCCGGGCCCCATCATGGCGCGTGCGTCTTCGATCAGCTTGCGGAAGGTTGCCAGTGCAGCGAGTGCGCGTGCAGGCAGCAGCTTGTCTTCGATCGCGCGGCTGATGGCGTCCCAGGTGCTCAGGCCGGTGCCGAGCGCCATGCGCTCCAGCGTGTCCATGGTGGTCTTGCCGATGCCGCGGGGAGGCGAGTTCACGATCCTGCCCAGGGCAATCGAGTCGTGCGGGTTCTGTACCAGCTTCAGATAGCTCAGCAGGTCTTTGACTTCGGCGCGGTCATAGAAGCTGAAGCCGCCGACCATGTGGTACTGAATGCCATAGCGCCGCAACGCTTCTTCCACCAGTCGCGATTGCGAGTTGGTGCGATAGAGCACGGCGCAGCGTGGTAGGTCTTCGGTCTCGCCTGCAGTTTTCAGGTATTTGTTGATGCGGTCCGCGATGAAGATGGCTTCACTCTCGCCATCGGGCGCCTCATACAAGCCGATGAGCGAACCACCTTCACGCGAGGTCCACAGGTTCTTGCCCTTGCGCTGCACGTTCTGCGCCACCACCGCACTGGCACCTTCCAGGATGACCTGCGTGGAGCGATAGTTCTGCTCCAGGCGAATGGTCTGGACCGCGGGAAAGTCTTTCTCGAACTCAAGGATGTTGCGAATGTCAGCGCCGCGCCATGAGTAGATCGACTGGTCCTCATCGCCGACCACGCACACGTTGCCATGCGAGCCGAGCAGCTTCATCAGCTCATACTGCGGGCGGTTGGTGTCCTGGTACTCGTCGATGAGCAGGTACTTGTATTTGCGGTTATACCGTTCGCGCACCTCGGCCGAAGTCTTCAGCAGGCGCACGGTCTCCAGCAGCAGATCGTCGAAGTCGAGTGCGTTGGCTTTGAAGAGTTCGTCGCGGTAGATCTTGAAGATATGCGCGATCTTTTCTTCCAGTGGATTGGTCGACGCAAGGAAGTATTCCTGCGGATCGATCATGTGGTTTTTCGCCCAGGAGATGCGACCCAGAGCAACGCGCGGCTTTAGTTGCTTGTCGTCAATGCCGAGACGCTTGAGTGCCGATTTCACCACCGCCTGCTGATCGGTTTCGTCATAGATCGCGAAGGTGCGGGTGAGTCCTTTGCCGTTGACGCGCATCGCTTCGATGTCGCGCCGCAGCACGCGCACACAGAAAGAATGGAAGGTTGCCAAGGTTGGTTTGGCAAGCGTAGAGTGCCCAAGGATCTTGGACACGCGTTCTTCCATCTCCTTTGCGGCTTTGTTGGTAAAGGTCACGGCGAGGATGGAGTCAGGCGCCGCACCACGTTGCTCAATAAGATAAGCAATGCGATGGGTGATGACGCGCGTTTTGCCAGAACCTGCGCCGGCAAGCAACAGCACAGGGCCATCAACGGAAACGATGCCCTCCTGCTGCTGCGGATTCATGTTGGCAAGAAGATCGGCCACAACCCCATTTTACGGTGTGGGATGAGGGCCGTTCTGTACGCTGCAGAAACCGATGCGGGATGCAAAAATATCCCGCAAAATACTTAAGAAATAGACGTGAAAGAGCAGAACCTTTTCACGTGCATTGCGTATAACAAAGGGCGCTCGCTTCCTGCTGAACCATGGCAACAGGAAGCGACCACCAGAGAGAAAGAAGGAAGACTATGAAGCACCAATTCGTTGTATCCGCCATGGCAGTTGCCCTATCCCTATCCGCTGCGGGAAGCCTCCAGGCTGCGCCGCTGCTCGCCACACCGCACGCGGTGAACGACAAGCAGCCGTCGGCCAAGCTTGTCAGCTTCCAGATGCGCAACGACTCCGCCAATGCCTTCACGATCAAGGCCGGCGAGCAGCCGGAGATGACCCTGCAGCCCGGCAAGTCGGTCGCGCTAAAGGTTGCCGAAGGCGTGCAGGTAGTCGCGGTGAACGGGACGTCGAACCTGGCTGCCGGCAGCGTGGTCACGATGGTGACCAAGCAGCTCCAGGGCAACACACTGGCCGTGCGCTAACAAGCACAGCACCACAAGCGGCAGACTCACACAAGTCTGCCGCTTTCGTGCGTATGGGCGTCCGTAAGCATCACCTGGCACAAGGACGTGGCGTGTCGGAGGTCTATGCTGAAGTGGTGAAAGACAGTTCCATGAGGGATAACTGCTGGTGAGC
>CAXTFS010000011.1:0-21240 GCA_964243395.1 uncultured Acidobacteriaceae bacterium
AAGCTCCGCCGCCTTGCGCACAACGTCCAGCGACAGTTCATCTTTCGACGATTTCTCCACCTCGACCTTTAAGTCGTTCGAGAGCTCTACCAGCCTGGCCGTATCCGACAGCAGCCGCTTGCGCCGCTCATCCTCGCGCATGTGCTCCAATTTGTTTGGATTGGGTGCTACCAGCGGGCCAAGAGCATTGGCGGGATCGCCCGGATTGGAGCGGCTGTTCCCGGTCTGAGCGCTTCGGTCGATCTGTCCCAAACCGGTTGCCGCTGCAGCCACGGCAAGGAGGACGGCAAGGCAGACAAGCAGCCGCCGCGACGGGCGGAACGGGGGGATGCGCGCGAGCTCCTTCAGTGCAGAACTCCTCCAGACAGTTCGCCTGCCGCGGGACAGCGGCTGGGTTCGCTATCCTAGGACGGTACTCTGGCGACCCCACCATCATGCCCCTGCCCCCCGTTGTGCCACAAGAGGAACAGTCATTGCTTTCCGTCGAACACGGCTGGCACATCGACCTCATCAACTTCGTCCAGACGGGTCTACCCAAGATCCTTGTAGCGCTCCTGCTCGCCTTTATTGCGCAACGGCTGGTGCTGTTCTTCACCAAACGTCTGCGCAAACGGGCCGATGCCCAGGTCGGCAACGGCCGGCGGGCCGCACAACTCCGCACCGTCGCCGGGACCGTGCGTGCGACGTCCTACGGCCTGATCGTTTTTTATTTACTGCTGCAGACGCTGGGCGCCCTCGGTGTGCCGCTGGGACCCTTCATCGCATCAGCTGGCGTCATCGGGTTAGGGATCAGCTTCGGCGCGCAGTCCATCTTCAAGGACGTGCTGAACGGCATCTTCATCCTGGTCGAGGATCAGTTCAGTGTCGGCGACGTGGTGAAGATTGCGGGCTTGCAGGGCACGGTTGAGGACCTTACCCTGCGTTGCACCAAGCTGCGCGACGGCGACGGCACCCTGTACATCGTGCCGAACAGCCAGATCGCCACGGTCTCCAACTCGTCGCGCGACTTCTCCGTAGCCATGCTTGCGATCAGTGTGAGTACACGCGAGGACCCGGACCGCGTCATGCGCGTGCTGAACCAGCTCGCGCTGGAGGTCCGTGCCGACCCGGCCTTTCACGACGTGGTGCTGGCTGATCCGAATGTGCTCGGCGTAGATAAGATCTCGGGGCACGAGGTGATCTATCCCGTGAACCTGCGGGTGCGCGCCAACCAGCGCGACGGTGTGCTGCGCGAGCTGCGCCGCCGCATCCTTGTGACCTTTGCCCGCGAAAACATTGAGTTCGGCACGTCCGGCAGCACGTTGGTCGTCGAACGTGCGGACCCAACCGCGCCACCGTCCGCTCCGGTGCTCTAGGGTCGGCGGCGATCAGACTTCGGTGCCGAGCGCCCGCAACAGCTCCTCTGGGTCGCGGATCGGCGGCATGCAGGCAAAGCCCTTGCACACCACGGCCACGCCCCCGCCGGCGAGGTTGGGCAGGTGCGGCAAGGTCTCGGCAAGCGCCGGAGGCAGGCTCGACAGCTGCTCCGGCCGAAGACGCACCACGCTCTTGTTCAGCGCGAACCGCGCCGTTGCCACAGCCGCAAGCTCGTCGGCAAGCGGGTCGTTGCCGATTACGCAGACCTGCACCGGGGCCGTGATCGATCGGCGTAGTGCCTGCGCGTAGCTTGCGGCGTAAA
The DNA here is from genome assembly GCA_964243395.1 of uncultured Acidobacteriaceae bacterium. Classification (GTDB taxonomy): domain Bacteria; phylum Acidobacteriota; class Terriglobia; order Terriglobales; family Acidobacteriaceae; genus Granulicella. Next base: position 1,679 of record CAXTFS010000011.1, read on the forward strand.
GACCGAAGTGCTCGACGACGCCAGCAAAGGTCTCCAGCGTCTCGATGGCGCGGGCGCGGTAGATCTGCTTTCCGGAAAGCGCATGCAGACGCAGCAGAAGGATGGCCGACATCGCGTTGCCGGCGGGCGTCGGCGCGTCCTGCAGCGGCTTGCGGCGGGTGCTCAGTGCGCCGAGCCGCGGTGCGCCGTCCGTCGTCCCCTCTGTGTCGAAGAAGCCCCCCTCAGCCGGATCGTAGAACCGCGAGAGCATCGCCTCCCCGAGCTCTTCCGCCGCGCTGTAGAAGCGCAGCTCGCCACTGGTCTCCCAGGCATCCAGGGCCGCGATGCCCAGGGCGGCATAGTCGTCCAGCACCGCTGCGACCCGCCTGGCCCCACCGCCCGATTCACCGTAAGCCACCACGCGCGCCAGTCCCGTTTCCGGTTTCCAGACTGCCTTCAGCACGCGATCGAGCGACTTGAGAGCAAATGTGACGGCATCCGGCAGCGCCAGCGCGCGCCCGGCCGCCAGGTAGGCCGAGATGCACATCGCGTTCCAGCCCGTGTAGATCGTCCTGTCTACATACGGTGTTCGGCGCGTGAGCCGGGCGGTATACAACTTCGCCTGCGCTGATTGCAGCAGTGCCTGAAGCTGTGTTTCATCTCGGTTCAGACGTCGCGCCAGCGTCGGAAGATCCACGATCCGGTGCAGCACATTCTTTGCCGGATTGTGGTGCATGTCGCCGACGGCGCGGAGGTTGTAGAACGCCGCCGCGACCTCCATCTCCTCGGCCGAGAGCACAGCCTCTGCTTCCCCGCGCGTCCAGGTGAAGTAGTCTCCATCGTCGTCCAGCGAGGCATCGGCGTCCTGCGAGGCATAGAAGCCGCCATGCTCGCGGTCGCTCAACCATTCGTCCATCCAGCGCAGTGTGCTGGCCGCTACCCGCGCAAACCGCGGGTCGACGAAGCTTTGGAACGCGTGGGCATAAACTTTCAGCAGCTCGCAGTTGTCGTAGGCCATCTTCTCGAAGTGCGGCACGATCCAGCGCTCATCGACGGAGTAGCGGTGAAAGCCGCCTGCCAGCTGGTCATGAATGCCGCCGGCCGCCATCCTGTCGAGCGTGACGACAGCTACCTCGCGTGCCTGCGCGGCGAGAGGTCCAGGTCGGGTTGCCGCGTCGATCAGCAGGTCGAGCGCCGCCGCGTGCGGGAACTTCGGCTGCGACCCGAAGCCGCCATTGCGCGCGTCGAACTGGCCGAGGGCGGACGCGAGCATTTTGTTCAGCAGCGCCTCGCCCGGCTCACCCGCACGACCGGTAAAGCTTTCGTTCTCTTCAATTGCCATCATCACACTGCCGGCCGACTCCTCGACCTCGTCGCGCCGGTGCCGGTAGGCCTCGGCCATGCTGCGCAGCACACGCCCGAAGCTCGGGCGTCCATAGCGTTCATCAGGTGGAAAGTAGGTGCCGCCAAAGTAGGGCCTGCCTTCGGGCGTGAGAAAGGCCGTCAACGGCCAGCCGCCCTGCCCGCTAATGGCTGAAACGGCGGCCTGGTAGCGCGTATCCACATCCGGCCGCTCATCGCGATCCACCTTGATGGCGATGAACTCCTCGTTCAGCAGCGCGGCGATGGCGGGGTCTTCGTAGCTCTCGCGATCCATGACGTGGCACCAGTGGCACCACACCGCACCGATGTCCAGCAGCATCGGCTTGCCTTCTGCCTGGGCTTTCGCGAACGCGGCCTCGCCCCACTCCTGCCAGTCAACCGGCTGATGACGTGCTGACCGCAGGTAAGCCGCCGACGCCTGCGCCAGCCCGTTTTCCACCATATTGCTCATTCCGGGAAGAACTCCAGCCCTCAGCCTAACAACCAGCCGGTCTTACTGCGGCTGAGCGGTGGGGGCGGAACCGATGGGCTGCGGGGGTGCCAGCGGTTGCGGCGGGGTCAACCCGGGGACAACCGGCGGCTTTGTCACGGTAGCCCGCACAGCGTCGCCGAGGCTGATGCCGTACCGATCCAGCGTGTTGGAGAGGATCTGGCTCAACGCCGAGCGGTCGCGGGCATAGGCGGCATCGGCCGAATTCAGATTGTTTTCCGAACCGGCGAGATTACGCCCCTGCTGCAGCACATTGGCAGTGGTCGAAGCGCCCAGGCTGAGCTTTTTGCGCTCTGCTGCCAGTGACTGCGAGGCATATTCCCGCGCGGCCTGCGAAGCCAGCACGCCGGCGCGGTCATTGTTCAACGCATAGAGTGCGTTTACGAGCTGGATCCGCAGCTGCGTGTAGATCTGCTGCAGACGCATCTCGGCCTGACGGTATTCCATCTGTGAACGCGCCTGGTTGGCCTGGGCGGTCCGGTTGCGCAAGGGAATGGTGACGTTCACGCCGAGGCCGTAGTCGGGTGAATTGTTGTTCACGAGGTTCAGGAGCGTGCTGCCGTAGCCGACAGTTGAAACTATCGGGGTGGTGCAGGGGGTGAACGTGGAAGAGCCGAAACCACCGCAGTTCAGCACCGGATTCTGCTGCCCACCGAGTGCAGAAGCGCCATAGAAACCGTACGCATCCACCACCGGCAGAAGACCGTTCTTCTCCGCCCGGATCGTGATCTTGTTGTTCTCCATGGAGAGCACAGCCTGCTCTACCTGCGGATTGTTTGCGTACGCTTCACTGACCAGGTCCTCCAGCTTGGCGTCTTCCTCCGGTAAGCGGTCGAGACCCACACGATCCGTCGGCACAATCGGCGCATTGGCAATCTGCGGATCGCTCAACGTCCGCGCAATCGCCTGCTTCATGTAGAGCTGCTGAAACTCGAGATTGTTGCGAGAGGTGACCAGCGCCTGCTTGTCGGAGGCGACGGCGGAATCCGCATTGACCACATCCAGCGGTGCCAGGGTTCCGATTTCAACCTCGCGGCGATCATCGGCGGCAAGCTGCGTGGACTGCTCCAGCGCACGCTCTTTCGCGCCCTCATCCTCGTAGGCGCTGACCATTGCCCAGTAGATACTTTCCACCTGCGTGACCGTGTAGATCACCTGCTGGCGGAACGCGGAGTCGGCGATCCGCCTGTCGTTTTTGGCCTGCACGATGAAGCGTCCATTGATCCACGTCCCAAAGCCCTGCAACAGATGCTGGGTGGCCTGGGCACGGAAGTTCGACTGCAGGGCCGGGCTGTATACGCTTCCCTGGTTATTTGTGGTCTGGCGGCTGTTGTCGAATGTGACGGAAAGCTGGGTGCCGGTGAGAAATCCCTGCACGTAGCCGAAATCATAGGTGCCCGTGTTGCTTTGCAGGTTCGACGTGCCGGTCAGCAGCGTGATCGATTGTGGAATCAGCGCGCTTTCATACTGCAACGTGCCGGTAAGCACAGGGTCGAGCACCTCCGGCAGTGGGCCGCCACCGTTGGTGCTCAGCACAAGACCGGCGGCACCGGTGCTGGCTGCGGTCGAGGAGGTCGTGCCGGCCGGGCCGCCGCCTCCCGTAATGGTCGAGCTGGAGCCGCCCAGCGTATTCGTGATCAGACCGGTGGACACGCCGAGCAGCGTAGATCCGGACTTGGCGCGCAGGAGGTCTGTGTCGGCGATGTCCAGGTTGATCCGTGCGATAGCGATGTCGTAGTTATTCTCGAGCGCCAGGGTGACCGCGTCCGCCAGGCTGAGGTAGATCTTGCCCTCGCGCAGGAGGTCGTCCAGCCGGGGAGCGTTGCCGAGCCGCGGCTGCGGGTAGTTCTTCGCCTTGTAGATCGCTAGCGGGTTCGGAAAAAACGGGTTTCCCTTGGTGTAGTCGATGTTCGTCGACCGCATGAACAGGGGCTGCGTGAGCAGGGGCCTGGGCGCCTGCGGCAGACCGGGGGTCCCGGTGGTGTCGTTCTGCACAGCCTGTGGTGGGGCTGGTGCCGTGGGGCTGACCTGTGACGCCGTGGTGCCCTGTGCGGGTGCGGCCTGTGCCGGTCCGGCCTGTGATGATGCGCCCTGTGCCGATGCGGCGCCGGTGGTCTGTCCGACCATTTGGCCTGATGCCAGCGTGCTCCAACAAGTCAGCGCAATGCACATTCCGCTTCGGAAACGCGCACTGTACCCGCTCTGCTCCCTCACCCAGCCAACCTCGGTTCGTTTCTCTGTTCGCACGTTTCTGCTCATACGCCACCGCAGACCCGGAAGTTCCGGGCATTGGAAATCGAGTGGCATCGAATAATGAAAGTATATCGTCTGACCTCCGCCGCGTTCCTGCCCCGGAGTTCGCGGCGATAATACCTGTACACCGCCAGTGTTTGGCACCTTTCCGTCATCAGCACCCTTTTCAGGCGCTGGGAGGCCACCGCACAGTCCATGAACCAGTGGAAGCTCACCCTCAGCTATCACGGCGCCGGGTTCCACGGCTGGCAGATCCAGCCCGGGCTGGTCACCGTGCAGGGACTGCTGGCAGAGGCACTCAAGAGGATCACCGGCGAGGAGGTGCTGCCCCAGGGCGCAGGGCGAACGGACACGGGCGTCCATGCGCTGGCGCAGGTGGCCTCCTTCGCGCTTGGATCGCCGGTGCCGGCGCCAGGTCTGCAGCGCGCCCTGAACCGTGCACTGCCCGCCAGCGTGCGGATCCTGGCGGCGGAAGTGGTGCCCTCCAGCTTCCATGCCCGCCACAGCGCGCGCGGCAAGGTGTACGAGTACCGCATCTTCGAGCGGCACGCGCCGGTCGCAGGTGATTCCCCAGCCCCGCCCGATCCGTCTCCCGAGCGCATCTGCTCGCCCTTCCTTGCACCGTTTGTGTGGGATTGCCGTTGGCCGCTCAATCCGGACGCCATGCAACGGGCGGCAGCGCTTCTGGTGGGCACGCAGGACTTCTCGGCGATGGCCGCGGCGTCGCGCCCGGACCGTGACGGCAGTGCACCGAATCCGATCAAAACCATCCACCAGGCAAGCTGGTCACGCCAGGATGACCTGCTGATCTTTCGCATCGCCGGGAGCGGCTTTCTGCACCACATGGTGCGGAATCTGGTAGGCACCCTCGTCGATATCGGCCGCGGCAGTCTGCCAGTGGCGGCCCTCCCGCGCATCCTGGCCTCGCGCGAACGTGCGCAGGCAGGCCCCACAGCGCCGGCCAGCGGCCTGTACCTGTTCGAGGTCGTCTATCCGGCTGACGCGCCGGCAACACAGGCGGAGGTCGCCGACACCGACGAAGCGAGCCTCACCCTGGCAACGGCCGGTGCCGGCGCTTGACCGTCTCGGCGCAACGACGGATCGCGGACCTCGCGGCTGACCCGGCGCTCCACCGGGCGTTCAGCTGGTTGCACCTGCGCGAATTGCAGATGCGCAAATGGCAGCTGGAATTTCTCGCCATCCCTGCGCCTCCCTTCGCGGAGTCGGCGCGCGCTCAATGGTTTCTGGAGCGCTTCAGCGAAATCGGCCTGGCAAACCCAACCATCGACGCAGAAGGAAACGTTGTCGCCCTGCTGCAGCCAGCCACAGACTTCCCGCCCGACCGCGGCTGTGTGCTGCTGTCGGCACACCTGGACACCGTGTTTCCCCAGGGCATCGACTGCACACCGACCGAGGACGGTGCGGTGATCTTCTGCCCTGGCGCGTGCGATAACGGCGCAGGGCTGACTGCGCTGCTCGCCCTTGCCGCGGCGTTGCGCTACGCCGAGATCGACCTGCCCTACCCCGTACTCTTCAGCGCCAATGTGGGCGAGGAGGGCGAAGGCGATCTGCGCGGCATGCGCGCCCTGTTTGCCGTTCCGCCCTACGGGGCCGACTTCAAAGCCGCGATCGCACTCGAAGGCGCAGGGGAAGCCATGGTCGTCGACCGCGCGTTGGGCAGCCGTCGTTTGCGGGCCACCGTGACGGGCCCGGGTGGCCATTCCTGGGTGGACGCCAGCCGCCCAAACCCGATCCTGGCCCTCAGCGGAGCTCTGCTTGCATTGGCACGCCTTTCTTTGCCGGCCCATCCACGCACCACGCTGAATGTCGGCACGATTCGTGGCGGCACGTCCGTCAATTCCGTTCCCTCGCTCGCGGCTGCCGATCTGGACCTCCGTTCCACGAGTGAGCATCAGCTCGACCGCCTTGAACTAGGCGTGCTGACCACCCTCTCCGCCGAGATCGATGCGGAGCCGCAAACAGCCGCGAATGGGAGCGGCCTGCGGCTCCATGTCGAGCGGACCGGCACCCGCGCCGTTGGTGTCCTGGGGCCGGAAACCGCACTCTTTCGCAGTCTGCGGGCCGTGGACCGCCACCTGGGAATCGCCACCGAACCGCGCATTGGCTCCACCGACGCCAACCTGCCGCTCTCGCTCGGGGTCCCCGCGCTGGCGATGGGCGCGGGTGGCAGCGGAGCGGGCCTGCACACCACGGCCGAGTGGTACGACCCAACAGGCCGCGAACTCGCCCTGCGACGCATTCTGCTGCTGCTGCTCGACACCTGTACCCACCTCGCGAGCTCCCGGTCCCACGCACCCGGCCCGATCGAGTCGGATACACTCGCCACGTGAAACTCCCCTCCAACTCAGCTTTCAGGTCAGGCTTGAGATGCAGCCTGAGGCTCTCCTATGCGGTGGCTCTTGCCGTTCTTCGGCTCCCCGCGCAGACCGGAGCTCCGGGCCTACCGCCCGAGACGCTGTTCGTCCATGGCAGCATTCTTACGGGTACCCACCTGCGGTCAGGTGATGGGGATCCTGTGCCTGGCCGCGTGCAGGCCATGGCCGTCCGCGCGGGCACGATCCTGGCGGTGGGTAACGACGCGACGCTTCTCGCTACCAAGGGCCCCACTACAACCGTGATCGACCTGCACGGCGCCTTCGTCATGCCCGGGTTCAATGATGCCCACACCCACATGGCCTCGGCAGGCCAGCAACGTCTTGGCGTGGATCTCGTCGGGACCCGCTCGCTTGCGGAGATGCAGGCCCGGATACGCACATACGTCGGGAGTGCCCGTCCGGGGCAGTGGGTTCTGGGTGGTGGCTGGGATCACACCCTTTGGCCAGGCAAGAAGCTGCCGTCACGCGCCGATCTGGACGCCGTCAGCGCCGGGCACCCCATATTCCTGATGCGCGTCGATGGCCACATTGCCGTCGCGAATACCGCTGGGCTCCTCGCCGCACACCTCGATAGCCAAACGCCTGATCCGGACGGTGCCAAGTTCGACCGCACGCCCGACGGCGAACTGACCGGCATCGTGCGCGAGGCAGCCGCGCTGGCGCTGATCGAAAGCCATATTCCCAAGCCGGATACGGAGCTGCGGCAGCGCGCGCTCACGCTTTCCATCAATGACGCCCTCGCGCACGGCGTCACCAGCGTGCAGGACTACTCGGATTGGGAGGATTGGCTGGTGCTGGAAGGCCTGGAACGCCGGGGCAAGCTGCCCCTGCGTTTTTCCGAGTGGATGGACTTCAACTTGCCTGTCCCGGTCTTGGAGAGCCGCCGCGCCAGCCACGCCAGCGACGATCCCCTGCTGCACCTTGGCCAGCTCAAGGGCTTCATGGACGGCTCACTCGGCTCAAGAACCGCCGCCCTCAAAGCACCCTACGGCGACGATCCCGCAAACTCAGGCATCCCACGTTATGACGAGGACAAGCTGGAACAGCTGTCGGCAGCACGCGGACAGGCTGGCTTTCAGATTGGCTTCCACGCCATCGGCGATCGCGCCAATGACATGGCTCTGGATGCCCTCGAAGCCGCGGAGCAGACGGAGCTCGATCTCTGCAGCCGCACCCTGGACAGCACCTCGGCCCAAGATGCCACAGAGTGCCAACCCGGGGCGCCCCACGAGAACCCGCGCGACCTGCGCTTCCGGATCGAACATGCGCAGGTCGTCTCTCCGGAGGCGTTTGACCGCTACGCGCGCCTGGGCGTGATTGCATCGATGCAGCCCAGCCATCTGCTCACCGACATGGCCTGGGCCGAACAACGACTCGGGCCGGAGCGTATCGGCACCGCTTACGCCTGGCGCTCCTTCCTGCAACACGGCGTCACGCTGGCCTTTGGCACGGACTACCCAGTGGAGTCCATCTCGCCCTTTCGCGGCCTCTATGCGGCCGTGACGCGCCAGAATGAGGCAGGCACGCAGACCTTTGTTCCGTCGGAACGCCTGACCCTCAACGAGGCGATCTACGCCTACACCCAGGCCTCCGCCTTTGCGGAGTTTCGCGAACGGAGCAAGGGACGGCTGGAACCCGGCTACCTCGCCGACTTCGTCGTGCTCGACCGCGACATCACAGCGGTGCCGCCGCGCGAGCTGCTGGGGACCAAGGTTCTGCGCACGGTGGTCGGCGGCGTCACGCGGTACGAGGCCGGCAGTGCGGGCTCCGCTTCAGCCGATCGCGCCCCCACCCCTGCCGGCGGAACCGAATAGCAGGTGGCCTCCATTCGGTCCGAAAGCAGCGCCCGCGACCGCACGACGGCCCACCTTCTGCTGATCGGGGTCACCCTGGTTTGGGGCACCACGTTTTCGCTCGTCAAGGCCGCTCTGCGCGACTGCTCGCCGCTGCTGTTCAATCTGCTGCGCATGCTCCTCGCCTCGATTCTCCTGCTGGCTGCAAACCACCGGTACCTGTCCGGGCTCAACAGGAAACAATGGTGGCTCTGCGCGGTAGCGGGTGGGTGTCTTGCCCTGGGCTATGAACTGCAGACCGTGGGCCTTGACCGGACCACGCCCTCCACGTCCGCCTTTCTCACCGGCCTGGTGGTCGTCTTTGTTCCGCTGCTGAGCATCCTCCCCGGCCTCCGTTTACCCGGAGCCCCGCTTCCGCACGCCATGGCATACCTTGGCGCCTTCACCGCCTTCTTCGGCATCGTCCTGCTGACGGGCACGCCCGGGACCAGGCTCGGATCGCTGTCCGGGATGAGCGTGGGGGAGTGGCTGACGCTGGGATGCGCTATTGGCTTCGCCGTCCATCTGGTGGGTCTGGGGCGTGCGGCAGGTCAGGTTCCGGCACGCACCCTGGGTACGCTGCAGATCGGCTTTGCCGCCGCAGCCATGCTGCTATTCCTGCCTCTCGAGTCCCATTGGATGTTCCACCTGCGGCCAGTACTCGTGGCGGCATTGCTGGTGACCTCCGTCCTGGCCACCGCGGCCGCCTTTACGATTCAGAGCTGGGCACAGAACCATCTGCCCGCTTCACACACCGCTCTTATTTTCACGTTAGAGCCGGTATTCGCCTGGCTCACCTCGATGCTGTTTTTCGGTGAGCGTCTCGGAGAACGCGCCCTGTTCGGCGCCGGTTTGATCCTGCTGGGGATCGTCTTCGCAGAGCTCGGGCCAACCGCAGTGTCCGCAGCCGCTATCCTACCCATTGAGCCGTAAGCCGCCTCCCAGCGACCTTTCCGCCCGAAACGCGTCTACTTAACCGACACTCGCCCGGTTTGCGCACGCTGAACACGGCAGCTCCAGTAAGGCGATACGCTGGTTCTGCACCAACTTTTGCTGTACCGAGGAAGCACACATCCATGGCATCCCCCAACACCCCTGAAGGCGACCTCCGGCAACGTATCCGCCGTCGCCTCACGCCCACCACAACCTTCTCCATTCTTGGTGCACTTTCCGTTGTGGTTCTTGCCGGCTCCATGCTCACGGGCAGAGTAAGCGGCAAAGAAGAGCAGCAGATCAATTCCGGCGATGCGCGTCCGTTGACCATCCCCTCTCCGGTGAACTTGTCGAATGGCTTCTCTACCATCGTCAAGCAGGTCGGTCCAGCCGTCGTCAACATCAACACCGAGTCCACACCGAAGCAGACGCCCCCCCACGCGCGTGGCCGTCGTGGCACACCCGACACCGCCCCCAATGGCGGCGGTAACGGCGGTGAAGACAACAACAATGACATGCAGGACTTCTTTAACCGCTTCTTCGGCGGTGGCGGCAACGGCGGCGGGCAGCAGGATCTGAGCACCCGCCGGGCGCTCGGCTCAGGCTTCATCGTGGATCCGCGTGGCTACATCATCACCAACAATCACGTCATCGATAAAGCCGATCACATTTACGTGAAGCTTTCGACCGATCCGGAAAACAGCAACGATCCGGGCCAGTCCGCCAAGGTCATCGGCGCCGATCCTTCGACCGACATCGCTGTGATCAAGATCGACACCAACCAACCGCTGCCCACGATCAAGCTTGGTAACTCGAGCAGCGCCCAGGTGGGTGACTGGGTACTCGCCATCGGCAGCCCCTTCGGCCTGTCGAAGACCGTTTCGGCGGGCATCGTGTCTGCCGTGAACCGCGCCAACCTGGACCCGGGTAATACCGATCAGGCGTCCTTCCAAAAGTTCATCCAAACCGATGCCGCGATCAATCCCGGCAACTCCGGTGGGCCTCTGGTGGACATGGCCGGCGAAGTCATTGGTATGAACACCGCCATCTTCACCGAGTCGGCCGGCTCCGAAGGTGTTGGTTTCGCACTGCCGTCCAATCTTTTAGCCACGGTCTATAACCAGCTCATCAGCCCGACCCATAAGGTCACGCGCGGTTCGATCGGCATCTTCTTCCAGCCGCAGCAGAGCTCCGCGGTAAGCCGCATGTATGGCTTCGCGAATGGCGGCGTGCTGGTCAGCAACATCACGCCAAATGGACCCGCCGCCAAGGCCGGGTTGCAGCCGCAGGACGTGATCACCACCATTGACGGTCAGCCGGTCAAGGACGGCGATAGCCTCGTGGCGGTCATCTCGCAGAAGGCTCCCGGGACGACGGTGCACATCGGGTACACCCGCGCAGGCAAGTCCTCCACGGCGGACCTCACCATCGCAGACCGTTCCAAGCTCTTCGCGGATTCGGCGAAGGACGATGACAACGCTTCGCCGGAGCAAAGTGACGCAGGGCAAACGAAGCTCGGCATTACGGAGCAGCCCGTAACTGCGGCACAAGCGTCCAAGCTCGGGGTCAAGGGCGGGGTCGTTGTGACGGCGGTGCGGCCTGGTTCGTTTGCGGATCAGATCGAGCTTCAAACCGGTGCCGTTATCGTTGAAATCAACAAGAAAGCCATCAACAGTGAAGCGGATTACCGTTCTGTTGTTGCTGGCTTGAAGAATGGGGACGATGTCGTCTTCGTCATCCACGATCCCCGCAGTGCGTCGGGCGGTGATTCCTATCTCGGCGGGACGCTGCAGTAGAAGCATGGACGGTAAGCCCTGGGTGTCGACCGGCATCCGGGGCTTTTCTTTTGAAAACGTACATCCCCCTGTACTCCTTTCGGGGGATCCGGGTTGTCTCCTCCGGGTGCATTGCTATACCCTTGGCCAATCGCAACGGATCCCGTCCGGGCGAGCGGAGTTTCTCACTCCTGCGAGGCACTTATGCGCGGTTCTTTTCGTTTCCTGATCGCGGCCGGTTTGCTGGTCTCCGCCCTGCCAGCCATCGCCGGACCTCGGCCTCACCGGCACAGCTCCACGCACACCATGATCAGCCATTCAGCCGCAAGTAGCCGGATGCATCACTCGGAGCACTTCGCCAGTGACCGGCCTGCTGGTTACGGCATCAGCTCTGAACGTGCGACCGCGATCCAGACGGCCCTGATCCAGCATGGCTACCTGACCGGCGAACCGACAGGCTCGTGGGACGCGAGCAGTGCCGCGGCTATGCAGAAGCTTCAGTCCGACAATGGCTGGCAGACCAAGCTGGTGCCCGATTCGCGAGCACTGATCAAGCTCGGCCTTGGACCAAATAGCAACACGGCAGAGGCCGTGCCCGCTGCATCGGCAACGGCGCAGGTGTACTAACCCGACTCGATCTTTTAGCGGAATGGGAGCCCCGGGCTCCCGTTTCTGTTGCCTCCACGGGCAATGCCAGAGGACCGCGAAGCCGTTATGCTGAAGCGGTGTCCTTGCGTTTCATTCTCCGCATCTGCGCTTTGGCCCTGCTTACTTCACCGGCGGCTCACGCCATCACGGTACGCATCTCGGAACAGGCGCTCGAACGCACTCTGGAAAAACAGCTGTTCAAGACCGCGGACAATCGCTACTACATTCGCGGTCGCGCGGACACTGGCTGCTTTGCGTACGCCGATAACCCTAAGGTGAGTTTCCGCGCCGAACGAATCGTCGTGCACGTTCACACCCATGCCAGGCTCGGCAGCAGCGTTCATGGGGCATGCCTTGGGATCGGCCTCAACGCCGAAGCCGACGTCACACTGCTTCCTGAGGCGGAGGGCGAGAGTATCGGCTTCCGCGACCCGCGCATTGAAAACCTCAGCGAATCGAGGGAGCTGAACGTCTTCCTGGAGCCCTTCCTCAGCCACAAGCTTCCGGCTGAAATGAAGGTGAACGCCGCAGATCTACTAAGGCAATTGCTTGCCGGCTCCAAAGACTCCACCGGGTACGATCTGAAGCTCGACCGGCTGAAGGTCCACTCCATGCAGGTGGACGGCGATGCGTTGGTTGTCGATCTGGACGGCGACCTCGATGTTCACTGAGGCTCTCTTCAGAGCAGGCTAACGCCAGCTAAAGGCCAGGTGCCAACGCAGCCCGCGTTCGGCCGCCTTCCGCAACACACGCTCGTACTCAAACAGTTCACTCAACACGGCCGAGCCTTCTTTTCCCAACCGGCGCGGCTCCTGCTCGAGTGCCTCAATCAGCCCGCGCACCGTGGTCAGTCCATCCTCGGGCTTGAACCACTGCGGAGGCGGCAGACGATGCAGCAGGTCCGCATTGCCGGCGCCTTCTTCAATCAACAACGCCATGGAGTTCTCATCGGCAGAGAAAAAGTCCAGCAGCGGGGGCACGCCGAGGGTATGCGCGAGCCGCTCGACGCCGGCCTCCTGTCGCGCCAGCGCCCGCCCGTTCACGTAGATGTCGAAGCCGGGATCTTCCCCCTCCACGACGATGTACATGGAAGCCGCCATGGGGAGAGTTTACCGAAAGGCCGGGCGAAACCAGACCTGCATGCAAGGACGTCTCCGCGTTGGTACACGCCCACGAGCCCGATGCGATGCACCGCGTCAGCCCAGCAGCAGATAGATGCCGCTCGCCGCCATCAAGCCCAGGCCCAGCCACGAGCGTGCGTCCAGCACCGGATGCAGCAAGGCGGCGCCTTCCAGCAGCGTGAGCAGCGGGATCAGGAGGAACTGCCCCGACCAACGCAGCGGCCCCAGCCGGTGCAGTGCCAGGAGCGTCAGGCCCGCCAGACTCCCGTCGTAGACCGCCGCGCCCAAGGAGAAGGACGTTCCGCTGGGGCTCCGGCCCGGGATCGCCAGAACAGCGAACACCGCCGCCGCCAGCAGCAGCGCTCCTCCGGCGTACACCGCAGCCTGGCCGCTGTTGGGGGGTTGCTTGCTGGTTTCCGAGTCTGTGCCCGCATCGCTGGCCAGCATTGCGGCAAGACCCATCAGCACCGGCAACGCTGCAATCGATGCCATGAGTCCGACGTCGCCGAGATTTGGCTGAGGCAGCAGAAGCAGCATGCCGGCGAGCCCGGCCAGCCCGGGCCACAGCCGGCCGGTGAGGTCGGCCGTTTCGGCCGATCCAGCCGCGCCCATGGCGACAGCCGCCACCACGGGCGTTAAAGCGAGGGCCAGCGTGGCATTGTTCGCGTTTAGTCGACTTCCTGCCGCAAGCCGCACCAGCGCCGGCGCCGTCAGGATCAGCGACGACGCAGAGATCCTCCACCACGCTCGCGTTCCGACCCGTTCGCGCTCCCCGCCGGTGTTGCGCACACCACGGAACACGGGCGCCAAGTAGAACAGGCCGGCCACCATAAGGCAACCGGTCGCCTCCGTCGCATTGGTGGAGGCGAGTTGGGGTAAGCCGCCCTCGAGAAACCAGCGGCTTGCACCCAGTAGGCAGAGACCGGCAAACGGCCAGACTACTCGCCAGCTTCGGGAGATGGTTGAGCGATTGTTCGCCACAGACCCTCAGATGAACGGCAAAGAAACAGCCGCGCACGAGGCGCGGCTGTTTTCCTTAGAGTGTGCGGGCCTAGCGGCCTGCGGCAGGAGTCGACCCGCCACCGGTTCCTGGCCGGCGACCCCGCCGACGGCGGCGACGGCCATTTGCACCAGCAGCGCCAGCTCGGTCCCCGGTCTGCCCCGCTGCACCTTCCGCCGGTGTGGTGACCAGTTCGCCCTCCTCGGCTCCCTCGTCCTCACCGTCGACTTCGAGATCATCGCCATCCTCGTCATCGTCCTCGAAGTCGTCTCCACCATCGATCGTGATCGTCTCCTGCGGCGGCGGAGCGGACTCGGGACGTGCACCCCGTTCGCCTCGATCACCCCGGTCGCGATCGCCGCGTCCACGGCTGCCGCCCTCGGAGGCACCCTCGGCCACTTCAGGCAGACCAAGCTTCGCACGCTGCTCGCGCAGCACCGCCTTACGGCTCAGCTTAATGCGATTGCCTTCGATCGCGAGTACCTTCACCAGCACCTGATCGCCGTCGCGAAGCTCATCCTTCACGTCCTTGACGCGATGTTCTGCGATTTCAGAGACGTGCAGCAGGCCGTCGGTGCCCGGGAAGATCTCCACGAAGGCGCCGAACTCGGCCAGCCGGACCACCTTGCCCAGGTACGTCTTGCCGACCTCGGGCACGGCGGTCAGATCGCTGATCATCTGGATTGCCTTGGCCAGACCGTCCGCATCGCTTGAGGCGACGTTAACGCGCCCAGAGTCTTCCACGTCGATCTTCACACCCGTGGCATCGATGATGCCGCGAATTGTCTTGCCGCCCGGCCCGATCAGATCGCGGATCTTGTCTGTCGGTATCTGCAGCGTGTGGATTCGCGGCGCAAACTTGGACTTCTCTTCGCTTGGCGCGGAGATCGCCGCATCCATGGTGTCCAGCAGGAAGAGCCGGCCGCGCTGTGCCTGCGAAAGTGCCTCACGCATGATCTGGGGCGTAATGCCCATGATCTTGATGTCCATCTGCAGCGCCGTGATGCCGTTCCGGGTGCCGGCAACCTTGAAGTCCATGTCGCCGTAGTGGTCTTCTGCGCCGGCGATATCGGTCAGGATGGCGTAGTTCTCACCCTCCTTGACCAGGCCCATCGCCACGCCGGCAACCTGCGCCTTGAACGGGATGCCAGCCTGCATCAGGGCGAGGGACGCACCGCAAACGGTGGCCATCGAAGACGACCCATTGGACTCGAGAATATCGGAGACCACACGCAAGGTGTAGGGCGACTCTTCCTCACCTGGCAGCACAGCCTCGATGGCACGCCAGGCGAGCGCACCGTGGCCGATCTCGCGCCTTCCCACACCCGTCATGCGCCCAACTTCTCCGACCGAAAACGGCGGGAAATTGTAATGCAGCATGAAGCGGCGCTTCTGCTCGCCCTCATAGCTTTCCATCCGCTGGGCGTCATCGCTGGTGCCCAGCGTCGCCGACACCAGCGCCTGTGTTTCGCCGCGGGTAAACACAGCGGAACCATGCACGCGGGGCAGAACGCCGGTCTCGATGGTCACCTTGCGGATCTCATCGAACGCACGATGATCGGGCCGAATGCGCTCGTTGAGCACCTGCTCGCGGAACACCTTTTCCCGCATGAGTTCGAAGTACTTCGACAGCTTCTTGCCGAGCTCCGGCTGGCCTTCCGGCAGTTCGCGCTTGAGCTCGTCTTTAAGCTCGCGCACCTTGGCATAGCTTTCGAATTTGGGGTACTTCTGCGTGTCGAGCGCTTCCTTCAAGCGCTCGCCAATTTTGGCCCAGAGCTCGTCGGCATAGGCCTGGTCCAACTCGACCGGCTTTACCTCACGCTTGGTCTTGCCGGCGCGACCCGCCAGATCCTTGATCGCTGCAACGATTTTCTTGATCTCGCCGTGTGCAAATTCAATGGCATCAACGACACGTTCCTCAGGGATCTCCTTGGCACCTGATTCAATCATGGTGATGCCCTCTTCGGTACCCACTACCATGATGTTCAGCTTGCTGACCAGGCGCTCCGAATAGGTCGGATTGACGATGAACTCGTCATTAACGATGCCAACCCGGACCGCACCGACCGGTCCGTGGAACGGAATGTCGCTCAGGGCAAGGGCGCAGCTTGCACCGTTGATCCCCAGCACGTCGGGATCGTTTTCCTTGTCCGCCGAGTACACAAAGGCAACAACCTGCGTCTCGTTGCGGAACGTCTCCGGAAATAGCGGACGGATCGGGCGATCGATCTGCCGGCTGGTCAGGATCTCCTTCTCACTCGGGCGTCCCTCGCGCTTGATGAAACCACCAGGGATACGTCCACCTGCGTAGGTAAACTCACGGTACTCAACGGTCAGGGGAAAGAAGTCCAATCCTTCTTTAGGTTCCGGGGCCGCAACGGCTGTTGCCAGAACAGCGTTCTCGCCGCTGGTGGTGAAAGCAGCGCCGGAGGCCTGCTTGGCCAGCCTTCCTGTCTCGAAACGGATCTGCTTGCCACCGGCAAGCTCAACAGTGATGTCTTGCATAATCTTGTCCTCTTGTTTTCTCGTCGTTCAAATAGTGGATCTATGCCGCTGTTCGGAGCGGCTAAGTTCGGGACGAATGCGCCTAACGCGAAAACCCCGCTGGGCAGATGCCGAGCGGGGTCGTATGGGCCAGTCGCGGCTCGGAGCCAAAGCAGAGTGCGGTTCCGCGGACGCTGAAGAACCTGCAAGCCTGTGACCAGGACTGGCAGAGGTCTCCGGTGCGCTGAAGGGGTCGTCTGATCGTATGCACTCCCCGCATCCTCACGGTCGTGAGCATGCGTTTGCTACTTGCGGATGCCGAGCTTCCCAATGACCTCGCGGTAACGGTCGCTATCCGTCTTCTTGAGGTAATCCAAAAGGCCACGGCGCTTCGAGACAAGCATCAAGAGGCCGCGGCGTGAACCGTGATCTTTCTTGTGTGTCTTAAAGTGCTCCGTCAACTCGCCGATGCGCTCGCTCAGGATCGCAATCTGGACCTCGGGGCTGCCCGTGTCCGAGTCGTGCGTACGATAGGTGCTGATAATTTCTGATTTCTTTGCAGGTGCCAACACGGCGGATTCTTGCTCCTGGTTCTCTATGCTCTAGTCACTTCTCTCAGTGTCCAAAGCCAAGAATACCACGCAAAGCCGGGGCCGGTGAGGGACCCGGGCCGCTCGCAAAGCTGCGACAAGCCCCGATGGCGCCGGGATTCTCGCTGCCTGCAACCGACCTTTAGGCGATGTGCTCCCGGAAGAAAGCCAGCGTACGTTCTCGCGCCAGCGAAGATGCCGTGGGGTCGTAACTTCCACGAGCGTCACGGTTGAACCCGTGTTCTGCACCTTCCTAGATGAAGACCTGCACCTCAGGATGCGCTGTACGGACAGCCTCAACCTGGTCGCTCCCGATGTGATCATCCTGTGCTGCAAAGTGGAGCATGCGAGCGCGCATCGGATTCCTTTCCCCGCGCCTGAACCCTGCTTATCGGCCTACATCCAGGGTAGGACCGTGCTCACGTCCGCCGAAAGACCGCTTTTGCTAGACAATCCGCCAGCACCTGGGCGGGTATTCGATACGAACCACTCTGAATCGCTGTTCTCAACCGAATGATCTTGCTCCATCGCACCTTGTCCGTTAGGACAGAATCCACCGCTATGGGTCCGAGCCACGCCCCGTCAACTGACCTTGCCACCCGCTCTGCTGTCCGAAGCGCAGTTCCATCAAGGTCAAATGGGAAGCGCGTCCGCTTGCTCTGTGTCACTAAAAGTTCCCCCTGATCCATCTATCGGCGAAGGTTGGCTAAACTTTAGCCGTTCTCAGTTGGGCCGCCGCTTCGAAGTCCCGTTGGCACCCTTCGCTGTAGTGCCCATGTCGTTGCGGAGGCGGGCAACTGCGGCAGCACGGATCTGCGAAACGCGCGATTCCACAACCCCCAGCGTCAGCCCGATCTCCTTCATGGTGAGCTCTTCGAAGTAGTACAGCGTGAGCACAAGCCGCTCCTTCTCTGGCAGAGACTCGATTGCTGCCACTAGACGGGTCCGCAGTTGCCCCTGCATGCATTGACGTAGCGGATCTTCGGTCTCAGGAGCAGCAAGGTACGCCAGCTCTTCTTCTCCGGATTCTTCATTGCGCTCTACGTTCAGGCTTCCGATCTCCAGGCCCTTCAGTTCACCTGCAAGTCGCTGATACGCTTCCAATGGAAGGCCTAACTCCTCGGCGATCTCGGTATCCACCGGGGTCCGGCCAAATCGGGCGACCAGGACCTGGATCACGCCCTCGATGTCCCGGCCCTTCCGGCGGAGTTCACGGGGACTCCAGTCCAAAGTGCGCAACGCATCCAGAATCGCGCCACGAATCCGGAACTGGGCATAGCTCTTGAATTGGACCTGTTTACTTCCATCGAACTTGGCGAGCGCATCGATCAGACCGACCGTTCCCGCGGAGACAAGCTCGTCCAATTCAACGTGCTTCGGCAGGCGCTCATGCATCCGGCGGGCGATGAAGCGAACGGTCGGCAGATGCTCGATCAACAACCGATCGCGATTGGCGTCTGAGAGGGGAGCTGACTCGCCCGGACAAACTTCTGCAACGGGCGCTGCGCTTGCCAAAGAGATGGGCATCAGGCCCTGCTCCACGATTCCAATGTTTGCTGTGCTGAGTGTCATTTCTGGCTCCTGTCCGGCTTCAACCGGTGTGTCAGCGGCTCTCGCCTACTCAGTTCGCCAGCCCGAAACAAAGCGGCTGAATAACTGCTGAACACCTGGAGAAGAAGCACGACTGATGCCATTTGAGACAGTAAGTAGCTAAGATCTTTCCAAGCTTTAGCGTCTGGATAGTTATAATGATTAAGAAAGCTTTAGCATTTTCTAAGAAAGGGAAAGTAGAGAGGCTTCCGTAATCAGAAAGGTCCGGATAGATCAACGTTGACCTTACAAGCAAGCAAGAGAGCTCCCCTTACAGGGAGCTCTCCATGAACATTAGGCGCCGTTTATGTTTGCTTACGTAATTACCCAAGAGTTTCTCACTCTTGCATGAGCCTTCTTCGCTCATTGTTGCATCTCTTTTCGTTCTTTACTTCGCATACGGATCTCATCCTGACCCATCGTAGGCTGATCTCCGGAGAGGATTGCGGCTCTCTGCAGCACATGCCCTAGTTCTCTTACATTGCCTGGCCATTTGTGCGAGGAAAGCTTATCCAAAGCGGCTTGACTGAGATACTTCCTTGGCTTTGTACGTGCTGCTTCAGCCAGAAAATGCTCCGCCAACAAACCTAGGTCTTCCATTCGCTCGCGCAAGCTTGGTATTTCTATCGGGAAGACAGCAAGACGATGTAGCAAGTCGAGGCGAAAGGTACCTTCTTCAGCCCGTTGATCAAGTAGCTGATGAGTTGCCGCGATAACCCGTACATCGACGCGTAAAGTCTCATTATCGCCAACACGCTGTAACTCACCGTTTTCCAGGAAGCGTAGTAACTTGGATTGAAGAGACAGGGGCATCTCACCGATCTCATCCAGGAAGAGCGTGCCACCATGGGCGGCTTCAATGCGGCCGGTGCGAGCTTGCACAGCGCCGGTGAAAGCGCCGCGGGTGTGCCCAAACAACTCAGCTTCCAAAAGCGCCTCGGGAATGGCCGCACAGTTTAGCACCACAAAAGACTTCTGTGCGCGCTCACTGAGGGCGTGCACAGCCTTCGCTACGAGTTCTTTGCCTGTGCCAGTCTCGCCCTCGATGAGAACACGTGCTGAATGCGGAGCTACCAACCGGATTAGCC